>NZ_JBSFTV010000025.1:0-130329 GCF_053591455.1 Streptomyces sp. NPDC003016 | reverse complement strand
GCTGGCTCTGGATGATTGCTGCACGTGCCCGGTTCCCCACCACACAGACCATGATCAACGATCAAGGCGCCGACGCGCCACCGCCAACCATGCACGAGCTCGTTACGACCTCGTGCACGGTAAGGCATGAGAAGCCGTATCTCAACCGAACGTGATCCCTTGGCTTCCGCTGGTCAGGCATGGTTTCGCTCGGAGTGAGGGAGGCATGCGGAGTCTTGTGTCCGCTTCACGACCGAGGGGTGCGCGGTGGTATCGGTGCTGGGAATGCTGGAGGAGTGGGAGGCGACTGCCCGGGTGCGGGAGGAGGGGCTGCGGGAGGAAGCCGCTCGGTTGGCTGAGGTGTTGGAGGCCGCGGAGATCGAGCTGGACCGGCGGGTGATCGCGCGGGAGGAGCTGGTCGAGGCCCTGGCCGTGTCCGCCGCCGGGACGACTGCCGTGACCGGGGTGGATCAGGAAACGGTGCCCTCACCGGTGCCGGGATCGGTGGTGCCGCCCTGACAGGACGGGCTGCCGGTGACCATGCTCGCGCCCGACTGCCAGCGGATGGTGGGCGTGCTGGAGGAGCGGCGGTCCGCGGGCGAGGGACCGGTGAAGGCCAAGGAGATCGCGGCGGAGCTGGGTCTTGGGACGACGCCGACGAAGGTCGAGGGGGTGCGTTCGAAGGCCAGGCGCCTGGCGGAACGCGGGTGGCTCCTTCTGGAGGCGTCGGGGATGTTCAGTACCGGCCGGCGGCCTGCGGCCGTGCCGGACGCCGGCTCATCCGCGTGACCATCGACCACCGGATCACCGCCTCGCTGCCGGCCGGCAGCGTCTCGTAGTCCCGGGCCAGACGGCGGGAGTTCATCAACCACGCGAACGTGCGCTCTGCCACCCAGCGTCTGGGGAGCACCACGAACCCCGTCATGTCGTCGGTGCGCTTGACGATCTCCAAGGTCAGGGCGATTTCGTCCCGGCACCGGTCGACGAGGCCGCCGTCGTAGCCGCCGTCGGCCCACCTGGTCACGCAGGTGCTCCAGCAACTGCCCCACCTCCGGCCGTGACCCGTACACGCGGCAAGAAGCCATGGAAGCAGAAGATCCCCGGACTGCGCCGCCCCGCCCGATCCACCGCCCGTAACAGCGCGACGGCCTTCTGAGCCCGTCCAACACGAAGGCCTGCACTTCCTCGCGAAGCACTGCGGGGGAGTACAGGCCTTTTTGCGTTTCAGGCCGGAGCAGGGTGAGGCTCAACTCCCGTCGCAAGCACGAGCACGCCTGAAGCCCCACGGCAATGCCCCGGGATGGGCTGTTCCGTCACCAGCACGATTGCCAGCCAGCCACCCCGGGGCCCCCACAGCCTGCCCGAGTAGGGACACCCCATGCAATCGGCCTCCCTGGCTTTGTACACGAGAACGGAAGTCGTCTGTCGACGGCTTCGGGAGTCACCGCGTGGGCCGGTTCCTTGATCAATGTCGATGAGTTTGGGAGTCACTCACGGCCCGGCGGGTGGTTTGTGTGACATCCCGTGAGTAGCTGAGGTACAGGAAGTCCTGGTGCGATTGATCTTGGGCGGAACGCCTGGCTGAGGAAACGCGGCCGGGCGTTCCGGGTGAGCGGCTACGACTCCGCGGTCAGAGTTCGCCGCGACGTGCGAGCTGATTCAGCGCGTTCTCGCGGATGATCTCGTTCTCGTTGTCGCGCAAGCCTTCGAGGGCGTCCCGGGCCTCCGGGCCGGGAATGGCGCCGAGAGCCCAGATCGCCTTCACCGCGAGCGCCCGGTTCTCGTCCCAGTCCAGGTGCTCGGGAACCCAGTGGGTCGCCAGGGCCAGCGTCGGTACCGTACGGGGCGAGCGGAGGCGGCCCAGCATCCTGACGATGTCCTCGTGGTCCCTGTGCCAGTCGGCGGGGAATAACTCGGTCAACGCATCCAGGAACTCCTCGACCGAGGCGCCAGCGGCGGCATGGAGAATCAGCGCCATCTCGACGTCGTCGGCGTCCTGGCGCTCCATGGCGTCCCAGAGCAGCCTCAGCGCCAGGGCCTCGCCGTCGGACTCGCCGAAGTGGGCGAGCACCTCGTCGAGCGTGCGCGTCGGACCATCACCCAGTCCGACCGCCAGGCCCATGATCAGTTCCTGCTCCTCGGGGGTCATCGCTTGACCACCTCCCATGCGTTAAACATCCCAGATCTTGGCTGGACCCTAGCAAGATCATTCTCGGTGGGTGCCTCCTGAACTCGTGAACATGGGTCGGGCCGCCAGTAGGGCGCCTTCTGAGCTCATCGACAAACGACTCCCGTTCTCGCGAACAGAGCCAGCCTCCCTTTCCCTTGATCTCTTCACTGGCCCCCAGTACGCCGAGCAGGTCATCGACACCCTCGTCTGCGACCTCATCACCTCCGACCTGTTCCCCGAACCGGTCGCCTACCGCCTCGTATGCGAAGGCAGCCTCGCCGGAGAACCTTGGCTCCTCGCTGAAGCCAGACAGATGTGATCCCGGCGGCCCGGCACCGGGGACGTGCCCGGCCTGCTGTTCATCGTGAGCCGGGACACCACCCGGCTCACCGGTGAAGACGAGGACGGCCGGCGCAGCTAGATACCGCTGTGCGCGCTAACGGTCACCGCGAACCGCAAGGGCCACGCGACCACCGGGACCTTGGCTCCGTCTCCGTGGCTCTTCTCCGGCGACCAGCCCGGGCGGCCGATCAGTACCACGCAACTGACCCAGCGGCTGAACCAGCTCGGGATCCGGCCCAATCAGGCCCACAGCATCGCTCTCTTCCAACTCGCCACCGCGATCCCGGCCGCGATCCTCGCCCACACCCTGGGCATCGACACCGACGTCGCCGTCGCCGTCGCCTGGCAACGACTCTCCGCGGGCGACTGGGCCACATACGCGGCCGAGGTCAGCCGTCGCGGCACCGCGCTGGAGTGAACATCCACGTCGCCCACGAGAGGGTCTCTGCATGTCAGACCCACCTGAGAAGATCACGCCCATGCTGCAAGTTTGTCTGAACGGTGCCAGAGTCCCCGCCCAATGCGCTCACCTCCCCGTGACCCCACAGCAACTGGCGACGGCAGCCCGCACGGCCGTTGCCGCCGGCGCCCAGGACATCCACCTCCACCCCAAGAACCGCGACGGTGAGGACACTCTCGAGCCCTCTGCCGTCGCCGCGGCCCTCACAGCCGTGCGGGCTGTCGCCCCGGGCATCCCCGTCGGCGTCACCACCGGGGCCTGGACCACACCAGACCCTGCAGAGCGCGCTTCGCAGATCCGTTCCTGGACAGTGCTCCCTGATCACGCTTCCGTGAACTGGCACGAGGATGGCGCCGCCACAGTCGCCACCACCCTGCTGGACCGGGACATCGGTATCGAAGCGGGCATCTACTCGGGGACACAAGCAGCACAGCGCTTCCTCAGCTGGCCCGACTCCCACCGCGTCTTGCGCATCCTGGCCGAGATCACAGACACCAGCCCGCAGACCGCGATCCAGGCAGCAACTGGACTTCTGCAAGAACTCCGCTCCGCCACGAAAGCGTCGATCCTCCTCCACGGCGAAGACAACGCCGCCTGGGCCGTCCTGCAGATGGCCGCTTCTCTTCAACTGGACATGAGGATCGGCCTGGAAGACGTGCTCCAGCTACCGGACGGAACGACCGCCGAGACCAATGCCGACCTCATCCACGCCGCACGCGGAATCATCCAGTAGGCGTTCAGACAGTGCCAATACCAGGTGAAGAGCCGGTCCCGGCGACGCCGTGCACGGCTTGCTTGGCTTGGTCGACGGCGTTTTCGAGGACGTTGAGGAGACTGCCTGCGGGGATGCTGTCGGTTTCCAGGCGCTTGAGTGCGCCGACAGCGGCTGCGCTGGCCCTGGTTCCTCCGGCTCCGTAGCCGTCGGCGACGGCGAGCAGGCGGGATCCAGCGTAGGCAGTGTCCTGGTTGCTCTCGCGGACCAGGCCCGTGTCGGACAATGCGGTGTAGCGGATGCCGAGGGGGTGGGCGGTCGGGGTCATGGCAGGGGCCTTCCAGGACAGGTGGTCGATGAGGAAGGTGGCCAGGTCCCGCCGTGCGGCGGTGTCGGCCTCGACCTGGGCCCAGAACGTACGGATCTCCTGGGACGCCGGGCCTGCCTCCAGCGTGCGTATGTGCTGGATGCGGGCGAGGGGCATCCCCAGGCGGCGGAGCCAGACGACCAGTCGGGCCCGGTCCAGTTGTTCCGGTGCGTAAAGGCGGTAGCCGGTCACCGGGTCGACCCGAGCGGGGGGCAGCAGACCGAGCTCGTCGTAAAGACGCAGCGCCTTCGGCGACAGCCGGGACGCCTTCGCGAACGCCCCGGTGGTCAGCAACCCCATGCCCGCTCTCCTCCTCATGCCGAGCACATCACCCGGCCCCACCGATGCTGTGGCCTCCCCCAAGGTGAAGGTCAACCACAGGTCCTGTCCGGCTCGGGCCGATGGTCTCCCACTCGCTGGGGAACTGAGTGATCAGTCGAGGACGCCGGTCCACCGACGGGCCTCGATATCTCACCGGGCGGAGCCGAGCGTGCCTGCAAAGAGCGGCACGGCCCCCACAACGCAGAGCCGGAACACACACTCTGAGGAGTCGGGCGGCCCCGGCTCTCCAACCCTGCACACGACTGCCTTCAGGTGGGGGACGTATCGCTGTACCTCACTGGCCTCCTTCGGGCGTACGCCGACCTCAGGTGGCGTTGGCCGCAACAGCTCGGAATAGGCGAGAGAACAGGAGGCCGGCACCGTGCAAGCGGTCTTACGGAACTCCTTGCCCGAGAACTTCGCCGACGCGGCCGCGAAGTCGAGCACCTTCACGTCCATCTGCCGCGCGTGCTCAAGACGCCCGCCGGCACCCGCACCACGAGCCCCGAGCAGGAGATTGCCCGATGATCCGTCGCATGTTCCGCCGCTGCGGCCACGCCCCCGGCGCCCTCTCCCTCGAGACCAAGCCGTCGTCGACGCCTTCCTCGAACTGCTCCCCGCACTCAAGAACCACACCGACCGGGAAGACCGCGCAGCCTGCTCCGAAGCGCAGAACATCTGCCGCTACCACGCGGGATTCCATGCGGGCGAGCAGTACATCCGGGAGCTGCTGACCACCCTGGCCACCGACTCCATCGCCTTGGACCACCTCCAGGAGCGCCACACCGACATCGAGCAGCAGCACATCGTTACGGCCGCTGTCGAGGGCCCTTGCCGAAGCCACGGCCTGACCCGCAAGTGAAGAAGGCCCTGCCTCGGTTGAACTTCCGCCCTGGTGGTCGTCGCAGTACCCCAGCTCAGGGGATGCGATGGACTTCAAGATCCGTGAGAGCCGCAAGGAACAAGGCCGCCGGAAGCTGCACCGTGAGCGGGAGGAATACTTCCGGCCCGTGGATCAAGGTGTGAGCAGCCGGGAAGCGTGCCGGATCGTCGGCATCAGCCGACGGAGCGGCAAGCGATGGCGCAACGGAACAGCTCCGGCGAAGAACAGACCCGGCTTGCCAGCGCACAGGGTGCGGGCAAGCCGGGTCGTTTCGTCGTCTCGGTGCCTGGCACAGGAGGAGCGGCTCTACATCGCAGACAGGGTGCGGGAGAAGAGCACGGTCCGGAAGACCGCGGCGGACCTGAGGCGGAGTCCCTCGACCATCAGCCACGAGATACGCCGCAACCGGCATCCCGTCACGGGCCAGTACCGCCCCTACGCGGCACAGGCCCGTGCCAAGTCACGTCGGCCTCACCCGAAGCCGCACAGGATGAGCTGTCGTTGCAGGCGCGGAGGCAGCAAATCGCGTACTTGTCCGAACAGCGGGTTCGCCAGCGGGGGCTGCGCCGCACCTGTCGGTGCGGGCCGCCCCGGTCAGGCGCCGGTGGCGGCCGGGACGGGGTCCGGACCGGGTCCGGAGCCGATGATCTGTGCGAGCAGGTTGAGGCCGGGACGGTCCACGGGTCGGGTGTTGGCGTTGAGGATGACGACTGCGGCTCGGTGTTCGGGGGCTATGGCCAGCAGGCTGCGGTAGCCGCCGGTGCCGCCGTTGTGGAACAGGATCCGGTGCTGGCTGCGGGGCAGGTCGGCCGAGATCCAGCCGGGATGGATGACGGCTCCGGCGTTGATGCGGTGGGCGGTGGTGTGGGTGAGAGCGATGGCTTCGGTGAGTTCTTCGGGTGCGGGGCCGATCTGGGCCCGGGCCAGCGTGAGCAGGTCGGGCACGGTGGAGTGCAGGCCGCCGGCGCCGGCGAGGGCGGCCAAGTGCCAGGGTGGGCGGGGGCGGCCGGTGCGGGAGTGGCCGGCGGCCAGTCGTGCGGTGCGTCCGGGGTCGAGAACCACGTGGGTGTCGGTCATGCCGAGGGGCCGGCAGATCTCGGCCTGAATAAGCGAGTCGTAGTCGGTGCCGGTGTGGCGTGCCAGGGCGAGCCCGAGCAGGCCGGCGCCGAAGTTGGAGTAGCGGAAGAGAGTACCGGGCACCGACCGCAAACGGGTGCGCCGCAATCCGTCCATCAGGAGCTCGCCCGTGCAGCCGGCGTAGGGGTCCGATCGGAACAGGCCTCGCGGCAGAAAGCCTTTGGGCAGCCGGGGCAGGCCGGAAGTGTGGCAGGCCAGGTGAGCCAGCTTGATGACCTCACCGCCGCGTTCCGGAGCCGTGATGTCGCGGGGTAGCAGGTCGCGAAGCGGTTGGTCCAGCCCCACGGCGCCACGCACGGCGAGCTGGGCCAGGGCCAGAGCGGTGAACGTCTTGGTGACGGAACCGATCTCGAACAGCGTGCCCGGGTCTGCGCCGTGCAGTGCGGACTGCCCGCCCCGGACGGCACCCACCACGACGACCCCACGCTGCCGGGCGCCGAGCCGCTCCGCTGTTCGTCGTACCAGATCATCGAGGAGCGAGGTCATGATCGTCAGACCTCCGTCCGGCCGAACAGGCGTCGGCCGCCGTACTTCTTGTGTACGGCCTGCTTTGAGACCCCCAGCGCCTCGGCGATCTGCGTCCACGTTGTCCCTGCCACCCGCGCCCGGTGCACGAGAACCTCTTCCTGTCCTTCCAGGCGGTGGCGCAACGCGGCTGCCTCGCGCAGTGCTTCGACGGGATCGGTGTTCTCGGTGATCGACGAAATATCAACTTCAGTCATGCGTCAACCTTAGTTGACATCCCTCTCGATCGTCAATCTAAGTTGACGACATGGGTGAGGTGCCGAGAGTTGTCGCAATCGGAGGAGCCGGAGGGCGCGCGAGGTCTTCATCCTCAGCCATCGTCATGCTCGCGCAATCACCCTGCGCGAGTACCGGCCACCGGCATGAAGCGGACCGCAGTCAGGCGCCCCTCCCGTGACGGACGATCTTTCGGCGAACCCCTGCCCCGGGGCGATTGCTGTACTGGCCGACCGTGATCGTTCCCAGCGCAACGGCTGTACCGATGTCCCTCAGGGCCGGACCTGGACAGCGAATCGCCGCATGTCCTGGTCGGCACCGGCGGCATCACGACCCTCCTGCGCACCCACGCCGCCCAGCTCCTGCGCCACGGAGCCCGCGCCGTGTTCATCGACCCCGAGCGGATCTCCCACCAGTGGGCGAAGGGCCTGCCGACGGTGACCTACCGCGCCCCCCTGTCGAGATCGGCGGGGCCGCCATGGCTGGACGTTCCGACAGCGAGTCGGGGCACGTTCTGCACCGGAGCCAGGACAAGCTCGGACGGGGGGCGTAGTTCGGGTGCGGTGGGGGCTGGCCGGTGAGGTCGGTGATCAGTCGGGTGCACAGGTAGCGGAGTTTGATGTTGCGGTGCCGGAAGGCGGAGTCCACTTCGCGGCCAGAACCCTCAGCGTGCCCAACGTCATAGGGTCTTGCCCCTCGAGTGGCCGACGGAAGACCACCCCTGCTGCCGCAGTCTCTCGAACCCGTCCAGGAGGAGATCCAGCGCGAACTCGAACTCGAACTGATCGTCACAGCCCTGACCCACCACGGACCCCTCGTCATGAGCCACCGCGCCGGCCAGCTCCATCACGTACGGGTACTCCCCGGCGTCCTCCTGGGAGGCGGCCGTCTGCGCTCGCGGGTCGGGGGCGGGCGAAGCGTCGAACAGCTCCTGCGTGATGCCCATCATGCGGCTGCCCAGAGCGTGCATCACATGGTGCGTCAGATCGACGGAGAAGCCACCGGTTCGGAACATGCCGATCACAGAGTCCATGTACGCAAGCACGACCGGTGTCGGGCTGCTTCGCGACTGGATCACTTGGGCCGCCCAAGGATGTCCGAGGAGAGCGCGTCGCGCCGAGAGGATCCTGTGGCGTACCGCGCTCTTCCAGCCGGATCCCGGGGCCGGTGGATCGATCTCGCCCACGACGACATCAACCATGCCGTCCAGGAGTTGCTCCTTGTTCGAGACGTGCTTGTAGAGCGCCATCGGCACCACGCCCAGCTCCTTCGCGAGCTTGCGCATGCTCAGCGCTTCGATCCCGATGTCATCGGCGAGCGCAACAGCCGCCCGCAGCACCCGTTCCCTGGTCAGAGGGGTTCGGCGCGCTGCCTCCGTCTGCTGAGCCATATCTACACCAGCTCTCTCGTGATGCGTCGTATCAGCGCCTCGGCTTGACGAGTGTACGTCGTACACCTACCGTGAGCCTTCGGTGTACGCCGTACACCATTCTATGGGGGTGGGTCCTGGTGGTATCAACCAGAAGAACCGCGGTCGCCGCAGGTGCGTTCTTCCTTGTCACCGAGGTAGCCGCGATCGGCGGGCTCGTGCTGTACGGCCCTGTTCTGCAGGACGCGGAGTACGTTCTCGGTCCCGGTGCCGACACGCGGGTGTTCCTCGGCGCACTGTTCGAGATCGTTCTGGCGGCGGCCGTCGTCGGCACTGGAGTCGTGCTGTTTCCGGTCCTCAAGAAGCAGAACGAGGCGGCCGCGCTGGGCTATGTGTGCGCCCGCCTTCTCGAAGCCGCCGTCATCATCGTCGGCATCATCAGCGTTCTGTCGGTCGTGAAGCTGCGCAGGGAGTTCGAAGGAGCGGCGGACAGCGATGCCGCCTCGCTCGCCACAGCCGGCAAGACCCTGGTGGCCATCCATGACTGGACGTTCCTCATGGGGCCCAACTTCATCCTGGGAGCGAACTCCCTGGTCCTTGCGTGGTTGATGTACCGCGCCGGGCTCGTCCCACGGTTCATTGCGGTATTGGGGCTCGTAGGGGGCGCGTTGATCTGTGCTTCGGCGACCGGAGTGATGTTCGGGCTGTACGAGCAGGTCTCCGTGGCGGGTTCGGTCGCGGCGATCCCCGTGTTCGCGTGGGAAGTAAGTCTTGCCATCTGGCTCATAGCCAAGGGCTTCAAACCGGCTGCCCTCCTCGACGGGGGCAGCGAAGGGAAGAGGCGCATTACCCCGTAGCCGGGTGACGGAACATCAGCACATGCTTCTGCTTCTGCTTCTGCTTCTGCGCGGCGCGGCGCGGCGGGGCGGGGAGGGCGCGGGTGCGGCAGGGCGCCGACGTCCCCCTGGCTGCCGTCGACATCTACGTGATGCGCTGCGCGTTCCAGTGCCGGTACCTGCTCGCCGAAGCCCGCCGCCACCTTGACCACGTTCTGCGCGGCCGCCGGGGACCGGCACGATCGGCGCATGGGAGACCGAGGCCGTCCTGCCGGTCTCGGGAACGTTCAATACCCCGCCAAGGGCAGCCTGCGCGTGGACGCGGTCCTGATGACAGGCGCGGAGGCCGGGCTGCCGGTGCTGTTCGTCGAGGTCGGTCACGGCACCGAGACCCGCCCGCCCCTGGCGAAGAGACTCACCGACTACCGCCGCTTCTTCCGCCGCACCCTCAAGGGCACCGACCAGCGCGAGATCTCCTTCTGGCGCACCCTCTACGACAACAACGTGACAGCACCCGCGCAGGCTGACGAGAAGGAGAAGCGGCAGCGGGCCGCCGAGCGGGAAGCGCGGCGTCCGGTAGGCGAGCGGTGCGGGGAGAAGTTCACCGACGAACGGTGGGAAGAGACCAGGGCGCGTGGCGGCGCATGGAAAGCCAGCGACCTGTCCGTGTGCGGGAGCTGCCACGCCGACGACGTCGCCCGGAAGGAAGCCGCCGCCGAAGCCGCTCACCGCCAGGCCGCCTACAGCCGGAGTCGGAGGACGACCGCGACCAGGATGTGTCCTTTGGACCAGGCCGGATGGTGGTGCAGCGGGAGATTTCGCTCGTGCCGGGCTGGTACCAGACAGAGTTGACGGCCCTCCCGTCAGGAAGGGTGTGCCGGGCCGGGCCATCGCCGGGGACAAAGCCTGCGGTGCTCAGGGCTCGGCGACAGTGGTCCTCGTGAACGCGCTGCTCCTCTTCCTGAAGGGCGAGCTGCCTGGAACACCCGGTTCCCCCCTCTGTGTTGGTGTCATGATCCACAGACGCAGGGGAGGGGTACGCGCATGCGGTGGCCGTGGGGGCGGAACGAGAAGGACCGGGAAGCGGCGCTCGAACGGGCGGAGGCGGCGCTGCGGGAGATGACCGCCGCCTTCTACGAGGCGGAGGCCGCCAGCCGGAGAGTGGACTTCTACCTCTCCGAGATCCGCCGCCTCCTGGAGGAGGGCTTCGGGCTGCATCGGGCGAGCCTCGCCCACACGCTCGCCACCGGTGACCGGGTCGACAGCGGCTACGACCGGGCGTTCACCGAGTACTTCGAGGTCCTCGACTCCCTCACCCGGCTCAGCCGGCACTCGACCGCCCGGAAGCTCGCTCGCGCGGCGTGGCCACCACCCGCCATGACAGCGTTGTCACCCGCTGGGCCATGGACCACCCGGCCCACGACCTGTTCAACGGGCTGCCCCGGCAGAAGTGGAAACGCCGTTCCTGCGGCAATGGAGCCCACGCTCCACGCGTTTACGACGGGGCGAGGGTCGAGGTCCGGCCCTGGCACCGCGAAGACCGCCGGCGCTGGGTCATCGCGCGTCGCAGCGTGAGCCGGCCCCAGGAAGTCTCCTCCTGCATCGCCTACTGTCCCGCGGACACCACACTCGACGAACTCATCCGCGCCGCAGGCAGTCGCTGGACCGTGGAGGAATGCTTCCGGACTGCGAAGCAGGAACGCGGGCTGGACGACTGCCAGGTTCGCCGCTGTCCCGGCCGGCACCGCCACATCACCCTCGCCATGGCCGCCCACGCCTGCCTCACAGTCCTGCGGGCCCGCGCACTCGACATCGGCAAAGCAGAAACGGATCCTCCCAGCTCATCCCCTCACCCTCCCCGAAATCCGACGCCTGATCACCCGCCTCACCCACTGTCGGCCACCACCCGTCGAGCACGTCCTGCACTGGTCGCACCGGCGCCGCAGGCGACAACACCAAGCCCGCGCCAGCCACTACAAACGACGCGGCCACACACCACCAGAAACTGCCCAACCACCAGAGCAGAGACCGTTGCAGCACTAACCAGACACGGCTGGTTCTCGGTGCGCACCCTGAACCAGGACGTCCCGTACGTCGTGCCTGCGGGCGGAACCTCGGCGAAGGCCGCACCGGGTTTGTTCTTGACCGGCTCACCGGACTTCCCCATCCAGCCGTCGGTCTCGATGCTCGTGTGATCCACGAGGACCTGCACGTTCGCGTTCCTGTGGTGTGCGTCCGTGAGCAGGTTCGCGATCCAGTCCGACCCGAACGCGTACAGCGGTATCTTGATGGTCGGTCCGCTCGTGGCACCCCCGATGAAGAGGGACGACAGGATTCTCTTGCTGATCATGCGCACCCCCTATGGCGGGCCTGAACTGCGAGTAAGGCAGGTTTGAGACCGCCCGGTTCCACTGCGGGACGGCCGAGTCCAGGTCCCGGGCAGCGAGGTGGTGATCGACCCCGAGGACGGTCCGGGCGCACCTCGCGCGGGGATCACGCCACCCACAGGGGAACGGCCGACTGCCAGGGCAGCTCACCTCCGGCCATGTCGCCGGGGGTGTCTCCTGTGGTGCGGGCGAGGAGTCGGTTGGGCTGGTGCCCGGTTCGTAGGAGGAGGCGCTGGGTGCGGGAGGAGCGGTGGTGCCGGGCGCGGTGGGGGGCGGAGTATGCGTGCCGGCGGGCGGTTGTGTGGTGCCGTGGTGGGCGGCCGGTGGTGCGGGCGGCGTGGTCAGGGGCGGCAGGGTGGCTACGGCAGCCCGGCTCGGATCGGCGGCAGTCGGGGTGTGCGCCTGGTGGGCGGGGGAGGGGGGCAGTGACGGGGCCGGTACGGGTGGGGTGTCGGGAAGGTGGACGTCGATGCGCACGGGGGGAGGGGCCTGCGGCTGTGGGACGGGGACGGTCAGAGCGCACCCGCAGACGGTGAGGCTGGCGCAGAGGAGGAGGAGTTTCGGCAGCCCGGACTGTATGTGCATGGCATGCCCTTTTCTACGTCGGCTGGCGCCCTCGGCAGGGGCTGGTGTGCGGTCAGGCGGCTTTGAGGGTGTTGATGAAGATGCTCAGGGAGGTGAAGAACTGGTCGATGGCGCGCCACAGGGCCGCGATGGCGTGGGCGATTTCGACGGGGGCGGTGGTGATGATGTACAGCAGGATGATCAGGACCAGCCAGAACAGGGCGCTGCGGGGACGGCTCAGCATGATGGTCTCCCTGCCTTGGCTGCGCGAAGAGCGGGTGGGGGGTGTGGCGGTTGCGGGTGGGCGTCTCCCCCCGAGGCAGGAGCCTGTCATTGGGGTGGGCGGTGTTCACCGGGCGCGGGTGCGGTGCCACAGCAGCAGGGCGCCCGCGGCCAACAGGGCCTTGCGCCCGGTGTTTCCGGGGCCGGCGTACAGGCCGTTCTGGGTGGGGCCCTGGTTGATGTTGAGGCTCAGTTCACGGTCGGCGGCACCGGTGATGATGCTGCGCAGCTGCTGGGGCACCTGACCGCCGACGGCCAGCGCTTCCAGCAGCGAGCGGGCGGCCTGGGGCCCGGAGAGATGCTCTGCGACCAGGCGGAAAATGATGCTGCGCAGCTCTTCCTGGAAGACGTCGATGATGGACAGTTCGGGGCTCAGGTGCCGGATGGAGCCTTCGATGTTCGCGAACGACTTGGCGAGTACCGAGACCATAGGGGTGGTCTTGATGCCGCGCCGTGTGGAGTACGTCAGGACCGAGCTGAGGGTGACGCCGAAGTCGAGCTCCTCCAGTGAGGCAGTGACGACCTGCGGGACCAGGGCGGCCATGTCGTCCCGGAAGTCCGCCAGCTGTGACCACGCGGTGGCGTGCCCCATCTCGACCCAGGCTTTGGCCACCCCTGCGCCGTCGTTCTGCGCCAGGCACAGCAGCACCCGCAGGACGCTCTGGCTCAGGGGCCGGTCGATCCGGCCGATCATGCCCCAGTCGATGAGGTGGGCGGGCTCTCCGGGATGGACGAAGACGTTGCCGGGGTGGGGGTCGGCGTGGAAGAACCGGTCGGTGAAGTAGCCCCGGTACATGAACGCCAAGAGCTCACGTCCGATCTCGGTGCGTTCCTCGAGGCAGAAGGCCGCCGGGTCGGCATCGCGGATGGAACAGCCCGGAGCCAAGCTCTGGACCAGCACCCGCGATGTCGCGGAAAACACTCTGGGGACGGTGATGTGCTGGAAGTCCGCAGCCAGGGTCAACGCCATTCTCATGTGCGCGGCTTCCAGGGAGAAGTCCAGCTCGGGTCGCATCGCATCGAAGATGACCTTGAGCATGGCGTCGATGTCCACGACGGCGTTGAACCGCGGGGCCCGCCGACCGGCGAATCGGGCCAGCCTGCGCAGGAGCGCCATGTCTGCTTCGACCACGCTCCGCACCCCGGGCCGCTGGATCTTCACCGCGGCGGGGGTGCCGTCGCTCAGGACCGCTCGGTAGACCTGGGCCAGGGACGCCGCCCCCAACGGGGTGTCGGTGTCGATGTCCTTGAAACGCGAGGTCCAGTGAATGCCGAGGTCGGCTTTCAGGACCGGCTCGAAGTCCGCGAACGGGGCAACTGTCACCTGATCGTGGAGCTTTTGCAGCTCACCGACCATGGAGGGCGAGACGAAGTCGGGGCGGGTGGAAAGGATTTGACCGACCTTGATGTAGAACGGCCCCAGCCCTTCCAAGGTCTGGCGCACCGCCTGCGCCCGCTCTGCGGCTCCCTGCGGGGTTTCACCGTCGATGTCGTCGAGCTGGCGGCGGATGCTCCGTCTGATCTCCTGCCGGGCCAGAAGGGAGAGTTCCTTGGTGACCTGGCGCGCACGGCGGCCATGGCCCATGGGCGGCTCCTGACGGGAGGGGGCTGCGGTACAGCCCATGAGCGGGACGGAAACCTTCGGCCGCAGGGATGACATGACCGTTCCTGACCCGCGGCGCTGGTTTCGTTGCGCGGGTTCGGGACGCTCCTCCAGGCAGTGACATGTGCACCACGGTGCCCGGGCCGTTGTCCGTGGCTCCGGCGGGAGCGAGCGGCTCAGGAGCGGGGCGCTTCGGACGGCAGGAGCGGGATCGTCTCAGACGCGTCGGTCGGCAGAAGCCGTTCCCGGCACGGGGAGGTGGTGGGCCGGGGCAGGTGGACGCGGGGTGAGTCCGGCTGGCCCGGCTTGAAAGCCGGTGGCTGCCAGAGCGCCGAGCAGGACAGCCACCGGGTCCTTCACGGCCTGGGCGAGAACCGAGCTCAGGACATCAAAGGTGCAGTCGTCGCCGGTGGCCCGGTCGTAGGCCCGGAAAAGGTATCCGGCCCGTACCTCCTGGCCCAGCTCCTCCAGGCCGACACACCGGCACTCGTGGCTGTCGTAAAGGTCACCGTCGCTTTGCTTGTACAACTCCCGCTCCCGTACCGGCTCACCCGGCAGCCGGTGGCTGCCTCCCTCCGGCACAGGTGCCCGGCCTCTGTGCTGCGACGGGCCGTTGCCGGTCAAGCGGTGGTCCTTTCCGTGGGCGCCGCCGCATCCGCAGCGGCGTGCCCAGCGGCTCCGGCGTCACCGTGCGCGTGCAGGTGTACGTCGGAGGGCACAGGCGCGGCCGGCCGGGGCGCGTCGTCGACCGGCTTCACGCACCTGCTCACGGCGTTGCGCAGATCGTGCTCCAGGTCCCGTGCGCGCTCCAGGACGTCGTCGGCGAGGTCCTTGGCCTCGTCCAGGACGTTGCCCACGAACTTGGTGATGCCGGTGCGCTGGCTCATCAGCTCTCTCCCTGTCACTCACGGCTGACTGGTCTTCCAGTGGTGGCGTACCGACCAAGGGCTCCCACGTACCGTACGGAAGTGGACCGTGAGGCTGCCCGCGTCCAAGGCGGCCTCGCAGAGTCCGTCGATCGCGTACTTCAACATCACCCGCCCGTTGCCCATAGGGCAACCCCCGGTACGGGGGCCTGCGCATCACACAGGGAGAGTGCACTCCCCTCCGTGTGTCACCAGCGCACTGATTATCGGCCAAATGCTCCGTTGGGACCGGTGGCGGCACGGCGGCTACCCCCGGGGCGGCCCGGCGGCAGTGCCTCCATCGGCTCCGTGTACGCCCGCGCCTGGCAGTCCGCGCTGCAACCTCCGCCCGGACCTGGGCATGCGGGGCCCGGTGAAGATGTCGGACCGAGCGCATTCGAAGCACCGGGAACGCGCACACCCGGTTGCCTTCTGCAGGTGGTTGCCGCCCGTCCTACCGGCGGATGTCTCAGCAGTATGTGCGGGCATCAGCAGCCCCAGCGGTGCAGCGGTCCCCGGCTGGGTGAAACACGGTCGGGGAGGATGGGCAGGGAATGGGCGGACCCGTTGTCGTCGTGAGGGAGACGGGATCTGTCGCCTGAGGTGGGATCGTTTCTTCTTCCGGGCCGCATGTGGGTGGCCAGGCAGGGAGGGTTCGGACACCCTCGCCGGCGGTCCGCGACACCGCGGAGAAACCGCTGGGTGGCGAATGCGCCGGTAGTACCAGGAAGGTGAGCATGCTCTCTTCCGGTGCTCCGCGTGCCCCTGTCACAGAGGTTGCCCCCGGCGGCCCGGGCGAGCGACGCTGAAGTAGGCCAACGGCAGACCAGGCAGAAGCCGGCCGGGGTGAAACGCTTCCACCGGAAAGCCTGGAACCGAAGTACACCACCCCCGCGACCGGCCGCTCCCGCCAGATCTGTCACCGGTCCGTGTCCGGCCATGCGCTGCCGGGAACTGTTCGGCTGCCGGCACCGCACCGCCGTAGGCAAGGCCCCATCACCCGCTGGTTGCGGCCGGCTGACGGTAACCGGCGGGCGCCGATGCGCATCAGACACGACAAAGAGCACGACAAAGAGCAGGGAAGGGATTCCACGGTGAGAGGTGAAGAGGAAGGCAGCACCGGAGCCCCTGATGAGAACCGAAGTGAGTGGGGGCTGCCGGCCACCGCCGAAGAAGGGGCGCGGCGCGCGTACTCCCGCTTGTGTCAGCGCGGGCCCGTACAACGGGTGACCCTCCCCGGCGGACTGGGAGCCTGGGCGGTGACGCAGCCGGCGGAGATCCGAAGTGCCGCTCGGAATCGACTCCTGGTTCACGACGTGCGTCGGGTCACGGACTCGGCACACGGTTTTCCGGCGCGCAGGTATCCGCTGGACGGGGTGTCGGCAGGGCGGCATGTCCTCAGCAGTGACGGTGCGGACCACAAAAGGCTGCGCGCTCTTCTCCAGCCCTTCTTCTCCAACGACGCCACCGAGCGGCGTACACCGACGATACGGCGGACCGTCACCCGCGCGCTGGACCGTCTCGCGGCACAAGGAGGCGGTGATCTCGTCACCGACCTGGCTGTTCCCGTCGCGGTCAGATCCGTCATCGACCTGCTGGGCCTGCCCGAGGAAGACGCCCGAGAACTGGCGGAGCTGAGCCTGCGGCTCAGCGGACCGGAGCATCCCCGCTCCCCGCCGATGGATGCGGCCGCCCAGGCGATGCGCAAATGTATGGCTCGGCTCCTCGTCCATACCCGGCGGCATCCGGGGAACAACCTCACCACCGCTTTGCTCCGAGCCCACGGTGATGACCTGATCTGTGGCGGGGAACTCCTGGACTCCCTGGTCTTCCTGCTCTTCGCCGGCCTCGACTCCACCCTCGCGGCGATCCCCGCCGGAGCGGTCCATCTGCTCAAGCGGGACGAGGGCGCCGCCGTGCGCGCCTTGTTGAGAACGACGGACGCCATGGACACGAGGGTGGTGGAAGACCTCATCCGGTTGGCCGCCCCCTTCACCTACGGTGTGTGGCGGTTCGCGGCTGAGCCGCTGCAGCTGGGGCAGCACCAACTGCGCCGGGGCGACGTGGTGGTGCTCTGCTTTTCCGCCGGCAATGTGGATCCCCTCGCCCACTTCTCACCCTGGGAGGTGCATGGGCACCCTCTGGCGCCGGGTGACCACCTGTCGTTCGGCCATGGCCGGCACTACTGCCCTGGAGCTGCTCTGGGCAGGACGCAGGTCCGCCTGGCGCTGACGGAGCTGCTTCGCCGTTTCCCCGGGATCCGTCTCGCGGTCGACCGCCGCGATCTCGTATGCCGCGGCAACGTGGCCCGGCACTTCGCCTCGGTGCCCGTGCTGACCGGTGAGCCGCCGAAGAGGCGTTGAGCCCCTTGTCTCCCGCCGCGCGGCCGTGGCAACCGGACGCCCGTGGCAACCGGACGCCCGTGGCAACCGGACGCCCGTGGCAACAGGCCGCCCGATCGCGTCACAGACGCCCAGGCCCCCGACCCTGAGGAGAGGTATGGAGATCGCAGTCACCGGGGCCACCGGTTTCGTCGGATCTCATCTGTCAGCCCGCTTGCTGGCCGGTGGCAACCGGATCATCACCCTGGTCCGTGATCCTCCCGCACGGGCAATGGGACGCCTGACCAGGGCGCTCCACGCGACCGGTGTCCCGCGCGAGGTGCTCACCTCGCTGCCGCAGACGGTCCTGCCGGTCCAGGTCTGCCTGGACCGCCCCCGACTCGGCCTGGAGGACGCTGCGTTCAAACGACTCGCCGACCGGCTCGAAACCATCTGGCACTGTGCCGGCCTGGTCGGCCTCGATACCGACCCGAGCCAGTTGCAGCGCGCCAACGTACAAGGCACCCGCCAGGTGCTGGCGCTGGCCGCAGCCGGCGTTCATCGCCCACACGTCGTCCATGTCAGCACCGCCTATGTCGCCGGGGCGCGCCGCCACGGTCTGGTGGGCGAGGACGACCTCGACGCCTCCCACGGCTTTCTGACCGCCTACGAAGAATCGAAGTACCGTGCGGAGAAGGCCGTACATGACTGGGTGCTGGAGGCGGCGGACCGACGGGTCACGATTTTGCGCCCGAGTGTGCTGGTCACCGACCGCCCACTGCCACCTCGGGCACCCCGCCATCCGCACGCCGTACTGGGCGCCCGGCTGAACCTGACCGCCCGTCGCGGAGCGGCTTTCGGCCGGCGCTTCGGACTGCATCCCATCGGCGACGGGCGTCACACCTTACGGATGCCGGGCCATGTGGACGCCGCCCTCAACATCCTGCCGATCGAATACGCGACGGATGCCATGGTGCGCCTCGTCCGGCCACAGGATGCGGGCGTACGCACCTTCCATGTCGTCCATCCCACGAACACCCCGGTGGCCACACTCATGGACGCCATGCAGGAGATGGTTCCGTGGCTTCACCTTCACTTGACGGAGCAGCGCTTTGACCCCAGCCCGGCCGAACTGTACGTAGAGACCCTCAGCGCCGGAGTCAGCCGCTATGGCGGGTTGAGGCGGCGCTACGCGCGCGGCGCGCTGGACGCCGCGGACGACCGCCACGGAATCGCTCCGCCCGCACCCCTCAGCGGGGACTACCTGCTGGCGACGTTACGCGGAGGTCTCACCGCCACCCGGACGGTTCCTGCCGCGACCGCTCCGTAGGCAATCCCGCCGTGCGGCAGGCGGCCCGGCCCCGTTTCCCGTGCCCGCCCGGTATGCACACGCTGCACGGCTCGTCCGTACACGGCGGCCGGCACCTGGCGCCGTGGCCCTCTTCGTCACGAAAGGACCGTATCCCATGCCTGCACCGGCCTCCGGCGAGCTCACCGAGGACTACCTCGTGAAGCTGCTGCGCGAACATTTCGAGATCGACACGGAGCACCTGCACCCGGACGCGACGTTCGAGGAACTCGAACTCGATTCTCTGGCCCTCATCGAGCTGCTGGTCGTGATCGAGGACGACACCGGTGTCGACCTCCAGGAGAAGGAAGTTCCGATGGGACCGCAGACCACCTTGAAGCAGATTGCCCTGCTCCTGCGTCAGGCAGTCGACGCCTCCGCCGACCCTTCGGCCGACCGATGACGGAACCGACTCCTGTCGTCGTCACCGGCCTGGGACTGGCGACAGCAGCCGGTATAGGAGTGGCCGCCACGTGGGAAGGCCTCTGCCGAGGCACGTCAACGGCCTTACCCGACCGGCATCTTCGCGGACTGCCCGTGTCCTTCTCGTGCCGTGTGCCGGACGACGGGTTGTCAGCCGCCGTCGGTAAGGGTTTCGGGTGGCGTACCGACCGTTTCATCCAACTCGCCCTCGTAGCGGCGCTGGAGGCGGTGGACGACGCCGGTCTTCACCCTGCCGACTGGGACGCCGTCCGGGTGGGCGTCGTCATCGGTGCGGGAGGTGGCAGCCTCGACACCATGCCGAAGGTGTGTGAGGCCATCGCGGAAAGCCGCTACCGCGCCGTCTCACCCACCGCGGTACCGCGCAGCCAGCCCAACATGGCGGCGGGGGAGGTCGCCATCTCGCTCGGAGCCCGAGGCCCCACGCTGTCGGTGAGTACCGCGTGCGCTTCCGGCGCCACGGCCATCGGTGTGTCCAGGATGCTGCTGGACGCCGGCGCCTGTGACCTCGTCATCGCGGGCGGCAGCGACTCGGCCTGCAATCCCATCGGCGCCGTCACCTTCTGGCGCATGGGAGCGCTCTCCACCCGGGCGCACGATCCTGCGGGCGCCTCACGACCGTTCGACGCCGACCGGGACGGATTCGTCCTCGGTGAGGGAGCCGGCGTTCTGGTACTGGAGCGCGCGGACCACGCGCAAGCTCGGCGCGCCCGGGTCTATGCCCGGCTCACCGGCCACGCGAGCACAGCAGACGCCTACCACCCCACCGCTCCCCATCCCCGTGGGGAAGGCGCGCTGCGGGCGCTGCGGCTGGCACTGGCCGATGCCGGGCTGCAAGCCCAGGACATCGATCACGTCAACGCGCACGGCACCTCAACCCCTCTCAACGACGAAGTCGAAGCCCGCGTTCTGCGGCAGGTGTTTCCGGCATCTCCGCCGGTGACCGCCACCAAGAGCATCCTGGGGCACACCCTGGGCGGCGCGGGAGCCATCGAAGCCGTCTGCTGTGTCCTCGCACTGGACCGGCAGACGATCCACCCGACGGCCAACCTGAACCGGCTCGGCAACGGGATCGAGCTGGACGTCGTCACCGGCGGACCACGCGCCCATTCCATGGCGGCCGTGGCCAGCAACTCCTTCGGGTTCGGCGGCCAGAACACCGTACTGATCTTCCAACAGCCCTGAAGGCGCAGGAGGCCGGCCTCATGCAGACCCCTGACCCCCCACCGCGCGGGAAGCGGACGACTGTCGACTTTCTCGCGGAACTCGAACCGTGCGCGGCCCGCAGCCTCGACCGGCACCTGGCGGTCTCGCGCGAGTGGTTCCCGCACGAGCTCGTGCCCTGGAGCGAGGCGCAGGACTTCGACGGACCACTGAACGGGCAACCCTGGCGGCCCGGACAGTCGAGCCTGCCGGCGGCCGTCCGCGACGCGTTGGTGGTCAACTTGCTCACCGAGGACAACCTGCCCAGTTACCACCGGGAGATCGCGGTGCGCTTCGGCCGCGACGGCGCGTGGGGAACCTGGGTGCACCGCTGGACCGCGGAGGAAGCCCGCCACGCCGACGCCCTGCGCGGATACCTGTACGCCAGCAGGGGAGTGGATCCCATTGCGCTCGAGCGGGCCCGCATGCGTCACATGAGCTCCGGGTACACCAGTGACCAGCCTTCCGTCGTGCACGCCCTGGCCTACGTCACGGTGCAGGAACTGGCTACGCGCGAGGCTCACCGCAATGCGGGTCAGATCGGGGGCGACCTGCTGCTCGCCCGGCTCACGGCCTGCATCGCCGCCGACGAGAACCTGCACATGATCTTCTACCGGGACCTCTGTGCGGGTGCCCTTGCCCTGGCCCCCGAAGAATTCGTGCCGGCCCTGGCAGACGTCCTTTGCAGTTTCCAGATGCCAGGGCACGACATCCCCGGGTTCCGGGCCAAGGCCGCGCGCATCGCCGCGGCCGGGATCTACGACGTGGAGGTGCACCGCGATCACGTCGTGCTGCCTCTGCTGCGCAGGCTCAAGATCATGGAGCGCACGGGGCTCGGACCGGCCGGGGAACGTGCCCGTGACCGCATCGGACAGCACGTGGAGGAACTGCATGACAAAGCCAGACGCTTTCAGCGTGTGCGGCCACCGCTGAGGCGGCACGGCATGCTGCTCCCGGGCGCCGCGGCAGCCGAAGGACCAGGTCGGGGAGGCAACGGCGATGCGGCGAGGTGAGGTGGCTGTCACCGGCCTCGGGCTGGTGACCCCCGCAGGCACGGACATCGGGGCCAACTGGTCAGCCCTGTGCGCAGGCCGGTCCCTGGCTGCCGAGGATCCCTGTCTGGCTGGGCTCCCGGTGGACTTCTCCTGCCGCGTCCCCGACTTCGATCCCGCCGCGGAACTCGGACCCCGGTTGTCCCGGCGCCTGGACCGTTTCACGCATCTCGCCCTCGCAGCGGCGCACAGAGCCGTGGCGGACGCAGGCCTGGAACGCACAGCCGGGCTCGATGAGCGGACCGGGATCGTCCTCGGAGTCGGCAGCAACAGCCTGGAAACCTATGTGAAGGAGTTCTGCCGCCTCGGTGACGGACGGCCAACCGCCGTGTCACCGCTCGCCCTGCCGCGCAGCGTGCCCAACATGGTGGCTGGCGAAGTCGGCATGGCTCTCGGCGCACGCGGCCCGAACTTCACAGTGGCCAGTGCCTGTGCGTCCGGTGCCACCGCCATCGGCATGGCCCGCTATCTGCTTCTGGCCGGCGCCTGTGACGTGGTACTCACCGGCGGCAGTGAATCCGCGCGCTCACGCATGACCGCTACCTGCTTCGCGCAGATGCGCGCGCTGTCCCGCCGCAACAACCACCCGCAGGCGGCGTCACGGCCGTTCGACGTCGATCGCGACGGATTCGTGCTCGGCGAGGGCGCCGCAGTCCTGGTCCTGGAACGCATCGATCACGCCCGGAACCGACACGCCCGGATCCGGGCGCTGCTGCGGGGCTACGGAGCCTCCGCGGACGCCCACCACCCCACTGCCCCCCACCCGCACGGGACCGGAGCCGAACAGGCGATCCGCGCCGCACTGGCGGATGCCGGTTCTGCACCGCGTGACGTCGGACATGTGAACGCACACGGCTCCTCGACGCGTGCGGGTGACGCAGCCGAGGCGGCCGCCCTCCGACGGGTGTACGACGGCGCGTCGCCGGCGGTGACCGCGACCAAGAGCGTCATCGGACATGCCCTCGGCGCGGCGGGTGCCATCGAAGCCGCGTTCACCGTGCTGGCGCTGGAACGCCAGGAGGTTCCGCCGACCGCCAACCTGCTCCGGCAGGACGCCGGGCTGGAACTGGACATCGTCACCCACCGGCCACGCCGTACACCGATGGACGCCGCGGTGAGCACCTCCTTCGGTTTCGGCGGGCAGAACACGGCTCTGTTGTTCCATGCCCCGTGACCGGGCGGAGTTGGCGCGCGTGACGGCCGCTCGGGCGTCGGATGTCCTGGGCGTCGGGGACGGCTCTGCAGAAGCCGGTGCCGGGTCACAGCGACAGCGGCAGTCTGCTGCGCCTGCGTTCCAGGGTGATCCGGTACAGCGTGGACAGCCGACGCTGCAGCATGTGCTGCGAGACCCGCAGGTAACGCAGGAAGCCGCGCACGGTCGGCGGCCCCACCAACTGGTCGGCCTGCTCCCGGTTCTCGTCCAGGCGATCGGCCCAACAGCGCAGTGTGCGTACGTAGTCGTCCGGGTCGACGCGCAGCGCGGACAAGGAGAAAAGAGGGTCGGCGGCCCGGAGGATCTGCGACAACCGCGGCAGTGCGGACTGAGGGAAGACCTCGCCGGCGAAGAACGCACGCAGCGTCCCGTCCTGCTCGACCACATCGTCCAGGGCGATGGTCTGCAACGACAGACGGCCACGAGCCGGCAGCCACTGGAAAGCGGCCTCGAAGAACCGGTGGTAGGCGGCGATGCGCTCGTCCGCGTCCATGCCGGGCTGCGCGAAGTGCTCGAACGCCCCGATCGAGACCACGGCGTCATACGGCTGGGACGGGCGGTGATCCCTCCAGTGCTCCAGTCTCACCTCGGTGCCCGGCAGGTGGAGCGAACGCACGTGATCGTACTGGTCACGACTGAGGGTGAGGCCCGTGGCGGACACGGCGGCCGCGCCGCCTGCCGTCTGGACGCTTCTGGCCAGCAGACTTCCCCAGCCACACCCCACGTCGAGCAGACGGCTCCCCTCCACCACTCCGGCCTGCTTCAAGTGGTAGTCCACTTTTGCTCGCTGCGCTTTCTGCAGCGCGGCGCTGTCCTCACCCGGCCCCGCCACGTCGTCCCACAGCGCACAGGAATAGGTCAGTTCCGGGTCCAGCCACAAGGCGAAGAAGGGAGTACCAACGTCGTAATGGAAGCGGATATCGTCCGGGCCTGCCCCGTCCAGCGCCATGGTCTCGCCTGACATGGAGTGCCTCCAGTCATCGGTTCCCGCCGAACGCCCGTTGCGTGTGCCCCGGTGTCCCCGGCGAGTGAGCACCATGCTGACCAGAGCGGTGAAGCGGAGAAAGAGGCGCCATCCCATGTTCACTCAAAGGTGTGAGTCCCCGAATTTTTCAGCTAAGTGGTTACTGGTATTCGCCTCCATGACCTCCAGTGTGTCGTCGAAAGGGAGCACTTATGGTTCAGGTCGACCTTCTGATGGCCTTCGGGCTGGGCGCCGGCTTCGCGGTCCTCGACGAGGCAGGACGGGGCCGCGCCAGTACCGCGCCCCCCACCGACCGTCAGGACGGGGACGGTCACGGCTCCAACTCGGCTTTCCCCGCGGCTCTGCTCTACCTGGGCACACTGCTCGCGCCCAGCGGACTGTGGCTGCTGGAACGGTTCCCGTCCTGGGAGACGATGCACGTACTGCCGCGTCCGCCGGTGTGGTTCGCCGCAGCTTTCGCCGCGGCCTGTCTCGCCGTGGGCGCCACCGGGTTTGTTTGCGCCATCCAGCTCCTGCGGCGCGGTTACGCATGGGCAGGTGTCGCACAGATGCTGTGGCCGCATGTGGCGCTGTACACCGTTGTCATCCACGGCTGGGACGGAACCGGTATGACACGCTTCCTCACGCCCTCCCCTGGGGAACTCGATTCCGGTGTGTCACTGGTCGAGCGGGCGGGGGACTGGGTGGCCTCTCCCCTCGCGGTTCACCTCGGGACGCTGTTCCTCCTCAACATCATCACGTTGGTGGCGTTGTGGAGCCATCAGTACCGTGTCGCCGCCCGACGAGGCGGAGCTCCGGTCCGGGGCACCGCCGCCCACCGCCAGGCAGCCATCGCGGCGTGCTGGCTTCTGGGCCCCTGCCTGGTCATCGGGTCCCTTGCGGGCTGTCCCCCCTTGCTGCTCGGCGCCCCGGGATGGACCCTGACCGCCGCCGTCACGATGCTGCTGGCCCGGCCCGGTGGCTTCTTGGCGCAAGCGGCTGTACGAACGCTGCTGCCGGTGGACAGCAGCCCATCGACCCCGCGGAACACCGTGGGCCGTACCCGCCGCGCGCTCCCGGACTCCGGCGGCCGGACGGGGCCCGCACGAGAGCCCTTACCGGACCCTCCAACTCCGCTCCTCGACGAGCACTGAGGGAAGATGCCAGCCAACGCACAGCCAGAATTCTGCAAGGACTTGCCGGACCTCACCACTCTCGGCCTGCTGGCTTCGGCACCGGGGCCACCGGATGCCATGCTCAGCGCGTTCACGGGATATCGGCTGGGGGATTCGGCACAGTCGACACCCGAGGACGTTTTCCGCGCAGTGGAGCGAGCGCGGGTGGCGCAGCTCGCATGGGCCACTGCCTCCACGCCCTCACACCGATTGCGCTTTCTCAGACGTCTGCGTGCCTTGATGTACACGCAGAACTCCCTGTTCCAGCTCGCGCTCATGCGCGCGTGTGGTCTCGGTCCCTTGGACGCCGTCCACGAGCAGTCTGCGACAGGCCGTCTGCTCGCCTCGTGCTCGGCGGCTTACCGAAACGGCTTCTTCGCGATCCGCATACCCTGGTCCGCTCGCTGTCCGACGCGTGGCAGGCCGCTGGACGGAGATGCCGTGATGGCCTCTTGTGTCGATCCCGCGCGCCCGCTGGCCTCACTCGTGGAGGGAGTGGTCCCCGCGCTGGTGACCGGACACTGCGTGATCACTCAGGTGGACGAGCACACCCTGCCGATCACGCTGCGGCTGGCCTGGCTGGCCCGTGCCGCCGGCCTGCCGGACCACACCTGGCAGTTCGTCAGCTCCACAGGCCCCGGTGGCTCCGCTCTGCGCGCCACCCTGGCCGAGCACACCGACGCACAGGCCCCCCAGTGCTGCCCGCCTGGCCCCAGTCACGTGTCGGCGCCTTATCCGACGAGTCGTGGTCTGCTGATCGTTCGTCATGATGCCGATATCCGCGCAGCAGCGCGAGCCGCCGTCGGCGCCTCGTTCGCCCGTGCGGGCCGACACTGCGCGGCCACTCCGTTGATCGTGGTGCACGCGTGTCACTCGGACGCTTTTCTCCACTGCTTCAAGGAAGCCACCCGCAAACACTCCGCCCGCATGAACCAGCTGTCGAAGCTGAGCGATAGCCAGGCCCGATGGATGGCGCAGTGGATGCAGGAAACGATAGAAGCCGGCGCGCATCCGGTGCACGGAGTGCCGCTCCAGCCACGACCCCACCACACCTTCGAGCCGGTCATTCTCAGCGCGCCTGTTGCCCATCAAGCCATCCCGAATCCCGCGCCCCACGCTCCCGTGGCGCTGGTCACTCGCTACACGGCATGGTCGGAAGCCCTGCACCTTGCACGTCACGCCGGTCCGCACGCCGGTGTCTTCACCCGCACGAGGATCCACCAGCTTCTTCCCCAGTTCGCCACCCTTCCCCTCACCAGGATTCGCCTCAATGCGGCCCCGCAACCCGGTCTGCTGCCCCGGGACGCGTTCGGGGCGCTGACACGAACGCGTACCGCCGAGTGAACTGATGTTGTTGGAGGGGTGGGTGATTGGTGAGTTGGGTGGTGTGCGGGCTGGGGTTGTGTGGGTTGTATGAGCCGCTCCGAAGTTTTCGGACAGGGGTCCCCGATAGGATCGAAGTCCGGAGCGGCGGAGAGAGCACGTGGCACCAAAGCGTAGGAAGTTCAGCCCTGAATTCAGGGACGAGGCAATGAGCCCTTTCCAATCTGACGGCGGCGCCGTCGAGGTGGGCTGCTGTACAACGCAAAGAAGCTCCTGGTAGACGGGTTCACGACCAAGATCATTCGTGTCCGCCAGGAGCTTCGTGTGCTTGTCCACCCGTCGACGATCGATCTGTCCAGCCACACCTTGCGCTACCTGACGGGACAACTCCGTGCGCGGCAGCGCGAGATCGGAACGCGATGGCGACGGCTGCCGATAGGCCGACAGGCCCTGCTCGCCCCGGCCCACCTGCGATGTGGTGATACCGACGTCCAACTCGCGGCCGGGTTCCGCATTGGTGTCGCAACGGCCTACCGCTACATACGCGAGGCCGTCGACGTCCTGGCCGCCCTCGCCCCGACCCTGGCCGAAGTGATGAAGACCGTGCGCTCGAAGGCGTTCGTGATCCTGGACGGCACCCTGCTGCCGATCGACCGAATCGCCGCCGACACCCCGTACTACTCGGGCAAGCACAAACGCCACGTCATGAACGTCCAAGTCCTCACCGACCCATTCGGACGCCTGTTGTGGGCCTCGCCCGCACTACCGGGCTCCACCCACGACCTGACCGCCGCGCGGACTCGCGGCATCATCGATGTCCTCGCCGACGCGGACGTGAAGTGCTGGGCGGACAAGGCATACCAAGGCGCCGGCCGCCCTGTCCGGGTCCCGTTCCGGGGCCGACGGCTCAAGCGATGGAAGCGACGGCACAACGGCACCCACGCCAGGATCCGCTGCCTCGGCGAGCAGGCCATGGCCACCCTGAAGGGCTGGCGCCTCCTGCGGAAACTCCGCTGCACCACCAACCGGATCACCGACATCGTGAAGGCCATCGTGGCCCTTCACCACGCCTCAACCTGAGGTGGGAAAGGGCTCCATGCTGGAGGGGCCGTACGTGGAGAGCACGCCGCCGCCGTACAAGGGTCACCAGTACCCGGTCGAGGTCGTCTCCCACTGTGTGTGGCTGTATCACCGCTTCCCGCTCAGCTTCCGCGAGGTCGAGGAACCCATGCTCGAACGCGGCGTGATCGTCTCCTACGAGACGATCCGCCGCTGGTGCGCCAAGTTCGGGCATACCTATGTCGGCACATTGCGCCGCAGGCAGCCGAAGCCCGGTGACAAGTGGCACCTGGACGAGGTCTTCATCAAGATCGGCGGTCGGTTGCGGTACCTGTGGCGGGCCGTCGGTCAAGACGGCAACGTCCTCGACATCCTCGTACGGAACCGCCGCGACCAGGCCGCGGCCAGGCGCTTCTTCCGGCGTCTTCTCACAAAGACCCGCACGGCGCCGCGGGCGATCGTCACTGACAAGCCCCGCTCCTACAGCGCGGCCCACCGGGAGGTCCCGCCCTTTGTCGAACACCGTTCCCACAAGGCGCTGAACAACCGGGCCGAGAACAGCCACCAGCCCACCAGGCAACGCGAACGCGCGATGAAGGGCTCCCGCAGCGTCGGCGCAGCCCAGCGGTTCCTGTCCGCCTTCAGCGGTATCTCACCCCGCTTCCGTCCCCGACGGCACCTGATGACCGCCCCCGACCACCGCACTGAGATGCTCAGCCGCTTCGCGATCTGGGACCAGATCACTGGCGCCGCCGGCCAGCTCTCCGCAGCTTGAGTCAAGGCTGACGCCTGAGGTGGAGTTGTTCGCCGCCCCGGGCGGTGATGAGGGGGAAGAGCGGGTTGTCCAGGGCGCGGTCTTTGAGCTGTCCGTGGATGCCACCGGCGACAAGAGCGCGGTCCTGGGTTCCGTCACCGTGGAAGACGTACTGGAAGAACTGGTCGGGCCGGCGGTTTGACGGGCCACGGGGCTCACCGTGGATCCACGGATACGGGTACTCGGGCCAGGGAACTTCGGTCAGGGCACCCATAAGAGCCTCAGCGTGCCCCCGTCCAGTTGTGCGCCACGTCGATCACGACCCGGTCGGGCGCCACCGACACCCGGAACGGCAGCCGCGCCCGGACACCGAGCCCGATCTGTGTGTCCCCTTCGAAGCTGCCGCCGAACCGGGCGTCGGTGAAGGTGCGATATCCCGAGAGGTCCACGCCCTTCAGGCGCTGACCGGCCCGCACGGGATAGGTGGGCTTCCCGGTGGCGGGGTCGTAGGCGGGAGCGATGACCCGTACCTCGAGGACGGCGCCGCCGCCGACGGGGAGGTATTTGCCCGAACCGTCCTGGTGGAGACGGCTGACATACCTGACGGAATAGCCGAGGCCGCTGGTGCCCGCGCCGGGGACGTCGACGACCATGCGGTCGAAGCAGGCGTGCCGACCGGTCCTGATGTTCGTCACCGACTCCGCCGTCGTGGCGGAGCGGGTCTTGGCCGAACTGCCCCAGCTGGTCGGGCAGTCCGTGGTCTGCGTGGTGGTGGTCGTTGCGGCCGCGGCCGGGACCGCTGCCACTCCCGCCGTGGCGGCCACGAGTGCGACTACTGTCGCCCATGCAGTTCTGTTTCTTCCCATTTCGTCCCCTAGGGAGGTGGTGTGCCGGATATTTAGGGAGACAGCCAGGTGGGCCGAATGGTTGCACTGTTCGGAGCCCGACGATCCGAAGATGCTAGGAGCTGTCGTCAAAGTGTCACGCCCACATCAGGAGCGAGGCGAGGGTGACGGCTGCTTGGGGGGACTCGGTCTGATGGTGTGTCGGGGCGCGGTTGGCACGCGGTCCGGGTGTGTGTTCAGACTGTGGTGGGCCGGCCGGCCGCCTCGTGCTTGTCGTAGCCGAGGTGATCGGTGATCTCGCCCTCCAGGGCGGCCTCCAGGACCCGCTTGGTCAGCTGCTGCAGCAGCCCGCCCTCGCCGGTCAACTGCAGGCCCTCGCTCCGGGCCCGGTCCACCAGCATCGCGATCAGCTGGTCATCCGCAACCTGCGGAGCCTGAGCCGCCCCGGCAGTTCCGATCTGCTCCAACTCCACGCTCTGATCCGTTACTTGGCTTCTCCTCCTCACTGGGCGGATCAGCCGTTATTTTTACAGTCCCCCTGAAAAGCTCAGTAACAACTGTCGGTGTACGACCAACCGTGTTTCCTCATCAGCCGTTCTTCCAAGCTGTCCACCTCTGGTCGTCGAAATCGTGCTCTGCCGGGCCCTTGCCGAGTTCCTCCTCGAGCACGGCGAACTGGGCATCAGTGACCGTCGGCGCGTTCGCCGGACCTCCGGACCTGCTGGCCGCAGACCCTCCAGCCCGCCCTCGCGCCAGGAACGGCGCCGCCGTTCCACCGACCGCACACTCACCCGCAGATCCCTCGCGATCACCGCGGTCCTCTCACCCGCCGCGAACCGCCTCCCGGCCTGGAGCCGGATCCCCTCACGAAACGCCCGACGCTCAGCGGTCAGGCCCCCACCCTCCGGATAACGCATAGCACCGGCATACCGCAAGGATCATCAACCGTCACTACCCGACGACAACCCGAAAACCTCAGTAACCGTCGCCGTCGTTCTCCATAACCCGGCACTCGGGGCGGCGCTCGGTATCGGTGCCATCGTCGTCACCCTGCTCAACGAGCTGATAGGCAGATAGCGGCCGTCCCTCCGACCCCGCGGATACGCGAGCGAGCCCCGGACCGTGCTGGCCCGGTGTGACTGAGCACTCCGGTTGGCCGGCGAGCATTCGAGTGGGCCGGACCCGTCAGAGGCTTCCTGCGGGCGACGACGACGCCAGGCATCGAGTCGGTCTGCCGGCTCAGGTTCATGCGTTGCACGAAGGCGTGGCACGGCTGGAGCTTCGGTGCGCCCCCGTGGGTGAGGTCAGCGTTCGGAGGCGAGGGTGACGCCCAGGCCGATGAACACGCTCCCGGTCGCGGCGTCCATCCGGTGGCGGACTGCCTCACGACCGCGCAGCCAATTGCCGATCCGCCCTGCCAGAACACCGACCGTACCGTCGGCCAGGAACTCCAGGACGATCAGGACGCCGCCGAGGACGGTGAACTGCAGCCAGACAGTCCCTGCCGTGGGGTCTATGAACTGGGGAAGAAAAGCCACCATAAACGCGAACGTCTGCGGGTTGGCCATGGAGGACACCACGCCGTTGAGGAAGGCGCGCCGACCCGACATCCCGCCAGTGACGGGGTCGCTGGCCCGACTGCTCTTACGGTTACGGATCATCTGGACACCGAGATAGATCAGGTACGCGGCGCCCGCGATCCGTAGCACCGTGAACACGACAGGGAACGCCGTCAGCAGCGTGGCGAGCCCGGCGGCCGCCACGGCGATGTACAACGCGTCCCCCGTGATCACGCCCACCGTGGCCAGCAGCCCGGCGCGGGCACCGCCCCGCATACCGCACCCGAGTACGAACAGCATGTCGGGCCCGGGAGTGACCAGGGCCACGATGGTGCTCACCGTGAACACGGCAAGGAGGTGCGGATCGACCGGCATCGAAGGATCTTCCCACCTCCTCCGGTCAGGAGACAGCGAAATACCGCAACTGCCGCTGCTCGGCCGAATCCGGCGAGTTGACCAGCGACTGCGCAAGGGGAACCGCGAACAGCAGCAGACGATCGAGATCCTGGAAAAGCGACCTCGGTCTCAGACGGTGGGGGTTCCGTCTGGGCCGGGGGACCGCTGGTGCTGGTGCTCTGTGGGTGTGGACGCATGCGCGGATTCGTGTACTGCGGCGGCGGGTGTTCTCGCCGGTTTGGCGAACAGTGGTGTTCGCGAAGGTCCATGGTGGGGTGGTGCGGTGGCGTTGGGCTTTGCCGCCTGGTCGGCAGGCGCAGGTGAGAGGTCGCGGCTTATGGGTTGTTTGACGGGTTCGGTGAAAGTGGTCGAGAACCGTGCCGGCCGGCCATAGAGTCGCAGGTCACGGAGTCTGCTCCCCGCGCATGCGGGGATGGTCCTCAGTGAGCCTCCGCCAACTTGCCATCGCTGGCCAAGGGGCTGGTGTGACGGTCTTTCGGGGTGCTCGTGCTGGTCGTGGGCAGCAGTCTGAGGAGTAGATCGTCTGTCAGCGGTGAAGTCGAGGTGCGTCAATGCGGCAGTGATCCGAGGCGGCCGACGAGGGACCTGAGGTTTCCTGTGACGGTTGCCGTTACGTGCCCCTGATCTTCAGCAGCTTCTTTCGGCGCGATCTGTGGGGTGTGTGTCGTAGACGCCATCACACCGGATCCCCGAGGGTGGAGGCGTGAAGGAGCGCAGCATTGTTTTCGTGATCTACGAGGGGTTTCAGCCGCTCGACCTCGTCGGCCCGCACGAGGTGTTCCAGCACGCCGGGCAGCTGGCCGGCGGTTATCGCTGCCTGGTGGCGGCGCCTCATTCCGGGCCGGTGTCGGCGGCGAGTGGGCTTCCGGTCCACGCCGGGTACGGGGTGGACGAGGTGGATCCCGAGGGTGTCGACACTCTGGTTGTGGCCGGTGGCAAGGGAGTCGACCAAGCGCGCCTCGATGTGGGGCTGACCGGGTGGATCCGAGAGGTAGGGGCGAGTGCCCGCCGTGTCACCTCAGTGTGCAGCGGGGTGTTCCTGCTGGCCGCCGCCGGACTCCTCGACGGGCGCAGGGTCACCACCCACTGGGCGCGCGAACAGCAACTCATCCGGGAACATCCGGGTGTTGAAGTCGACTGCGAGCCCATTTTCATCCGGGACGGGCATGTGTGGACGTCGGCCGGTGTCACCGCTGGAATGGATCTCGCCCTCGCGCTCGTCGAGGACGACCTGGGGCGGGACGTCGCCCATGCCGTAGCCCGCGAGATGGTCATGTTCCTGCGCAGGCCCGGCGGTCAGTCCCAGTTCAGCGTGGCACTGTGGTCGAAAGAGCCCGCGACCGACCCGATCCGTGCCGCGGTGTCGGCCATACACGCCGACCCCGGCGCCCGGCACGGAATCGCCGACCTGGCGCAGAGCGCGCGGCTGAGCCCGCGACATCTGCAGCGCCGGTTCACCGCCGAACTGGGGACGCCGCCCGCCTCGTACGTGGAGCGGGTACGTATCGAGGCCGCCCAGCGCGCGCTCGCTGAGGGCGGCGACCCGGTCGAGGCCATTGCGCGGCACTGCGGGTTCGGCACCGCCGAGACGCTGCGCCGCACCTTCCACCGTCACCTGGGCATCGCGCCCTCCGATTACCGGGCACGGTTTCGGTCCACCACCACCGCCCATGCGGAACTGCAACAGGAACAGGAGCATTCATGACCACCTACGGGCTGCTGATCTTCAACGATGCCGAGGAGCTGGACTTCGTCGGCCCCTGGGAGGTGTTCACCGTGTCCTCGATGCTGCGCGACGGTGTGGACACCGCCATCCTGATCTCCGAAAAGTTCGAGCCCGTGCGCTGCAGCAAGGGCATGCGCGTCCTGCCCGACCACACATTCGGCGACCACCCGCCCCTCGACGTGTTGCTGGTCCCCGGTGGACGCGGGGCTCGCGAGACGGAGCCGCACAACCCGGTCGTCACCGGCTGGATCGCCAAGACCGCGGCACAGGTCTCCTGGGTCAGCAGCGTGTGCACCGGCGCGGTGCTCCTGCACGCCGCCGGGCCCGCGCGCGGGCGGCGCGTCGCCACCCACTGGAGCTACGAGGACGCGCTCGAAGCGCACGGTGACGTCACCGTCGTCCGCGACGCCCGCTACGTCGTCGACGGCAACCTGCTCACCAGCCAGGGCGTGTCCGCCGGGATCGACAGCGCCCTGTGGCTGGTGGGCCGGTTGCACGGGCGCGAGCACGCCCGCGCGGTGCGCCGGTACATCCAGTACGAGCCCGCGCCGCCCTACCTCGCCGACGAGCCCATCGTCGGCTGACCGCTCCTGGCCGGCCGCGCTCGGCGCCGTCGACCGACTGCGCCGAGCACCACGCCCACGGCGAGGAACGCGGCGAGCCCGCGCTTGCGAACAGCCCGCGGAACAGATCGTCCGTCAGCGATTGACTCGCCGGTTCCTGCTCGAGGTAGCCGGACGGCCGCTGGATCCCGAGTTGCTGGAACGGCGCTGTCACGTTGTTGGCTGCGTGGGCCTCTGACGAAGCGTCGGAGCGTGGTGGGGTCCGGGGTTCGGGCTGGTGTTCAGGCTTGGGCGGGCTGGTCGGCGGCGCCGGTGGCCTGGTCCCACATGGCGAAGCGGATGGTCATCGCGGTGCGGTATCAGGTGGCGGTCATCAGGTGGCGGCGGGGTCGGAAGCGGGGTGAGATGCCGCTGAACGCGGACAGGAACCGCTGGGCCCGCCGCTACTGTGGAAGCCCTTCATGGCGCGTTCCCGCTGCCTTATGGGTTGGTGGCTGTTCTCCGCCCGGTTGTTCAGACCCTTGTGCGAGCGATGTTCCACCGAGGGCATGACCTCGCGGTGGGCCGCGCCGTAGGAGCGGAGCTTGTCCGTGACGACCACCCGCGGCACCGTACCGGTCTTCTTTATCAGTCTGCGGAAAAACACCTGGCCACAGCCTTGTCCCGGCGGTTCTGCGCCAGGATGGCCAGCACGTTGCCGTCCTGGTCGACAGCCCGCCACAGGTACCGCTGCTCGCCGTTGATCCTGATGAAGACTTCATCCAGCTGCCGCTTGCCCCCAGACCGAGGCCGCCGACGGCGCAACGCGCCTGCGTACTGCTGCCCGAACTTCGCACACCACCGCCGCACCGTCTCATAGGAGACGGACACGCCGCGCTCGAACATCAGCTCCTGGACCTCGCGGAACGACAGCGGGAAGCGGTAATACAGCCACACGCAGCGGGAGATGACCTCGACCGGGTACCGGTGCCCCTTGTACGACGGCGCCGCGCTCCCCATGGACAACCCCTCCCAGCAAGATCAACCAGAAGATCATCCCACCCGCCCAGCCGACGTGACAGTGCCCCACCGATCCCAGGCGACCACGGACGCCGTCTGAAATCACACAAACCGGCCGCTACGAAACTCGGGGCAGCCCAACTCCAAGAAACCGGGGTCAGCTCATGGTGAGGTGACGGTGCAGACCTGCGTAGCACTGTTCTGCGGAACTCAGGAAGGGCGGGTGACCAGAGTGACGCCACGCATCTGCGCGCGTGGAGTACCGTGCTCGTCCCACAGAGCGATGTCGCAGGTCAATTCACTGCTTCGGACCGACACCGGGCGTACCGAGCACCGCACGGGGCCAGGGGCCGGGCCGGTGGCGTGGAGCAGGTAGTCCTCGACACCCATGGGCACAGTGATGCGTTTCCATGTGTGCTCGACCCACAGCACCGCGGTCTGCAGCGCCCCGTCCATGGCTGCCACATCGGTGTGCCAGGGCTCCCGGGGCCAGTCCGCCTCGCGCAACCCGCGCACCGTGGAGTGGGCACCGGCGCGGCCCAGGATCCGGATGCGTTCGATGACCTGGAAGGAGGGGCCGTGGAAGAGGCTCCGGGCAGCGTAGGGAGCGCATATGCCCGTGCCCGTGTCGTCGTCCGCGACGTCGAAGTCTGGTGGCTCGGGCAGGCATGGATCGACCGGGAGCAGCGCACGATAGGAGGGGGCCGGCCCGTACTGGCTGAGGTGCGCGACACGCGAACCGTCCGACGCGCTGTCGACGCGCAGGGCCACGACGAGGGGATGGCCGCGCCCGCCGGCTTCCAGTGCCATGCGTCGCAGGACCTCGAGGTCGGTGAGGCGGCGGCCGCAGGTGGCCCTCAGGATCCACTCTGCGCCGAGTACCAGGGGGATGACTGGTGTGCCGTCGATGGCGTGGTCGAGGAGATGCGGGTGGCTGTCACGGGAGACGACGACGTCGCCTGCCGTGGTGCGGCGACGGACGATGCCTCCGGACGGACCGGGGTACAGCGCAGTCGGTGAAATCAGCACGCGGTTGCCGGCGGGAGCTTCCAGTTCGTGGACGAACGCCTGAGCACCGGCGGGAACGGGGATGAGGGCGAGGCCCTGCCGGCGGAAGTGGTCAGCGAGATCCGGAGTGACCATCCCGCCCTGCCAGGGACCCCATGCGATGGCCTTGACGCGGCAGCCAGGCCGTTCGGCCGCCTGTGACATGGCAAGGTGCTCCAGAGCCTCGTTGGCCATGGCGTAGTCGCACTGTCCGGCGTTGCCGGTCCAAGCGCTGACGGAGGAGAAGAGGCACAGCAGGTCGAGCGGATCGTCACCGACGGCGTCGAGCAGGGCCAGCAGTCCGTGCACCTTCGTGCCCAGCACGCGGGCGAACTGTTCGTCCGTCTTCTCGGCGATCTCCTTGTCCGCGATGACCGCGGCCCCGTGGATGATGCCGGTCACTGGTCCCCACGCGGCGTGAACGTCGTCCACGACTTGCCGCAGCGCCTCCCGGTCGGTGGTGTCGGCGGTGTAGTAGCGGGCCTGGGCCCCTGCTTGCCGCAGGGCGTGCAGCGTGGCGCGGATCTCGCGCGAGGCCAGGACCGCCCTCGCTTGGGCTCGGACAGCGGCAGGGGACGGCCCGGCGCCGCCGTTGCGGGTTCGCGCCTGGTGGAGCAGGGCCCGGTACATCTCACCTTCACCATGTGTCTCGCGCAGGGCCGGGCTCTCCTCCTCCAGGGGGGTCCGGCCGATCAGGGCCAGACGGGGCCGGTGCGCCGCAGCCAGGTGCCGCATGCACGCGGCGGTCACGCCTCGTCCGCCACCGGTGACCAGAAGCACGGAGTCGGGTCCCAGGCCCCGGAAGGTGGACGCGGTCGGCTCGGTGAACGGGGCTGCGGTGGTCCCCAACAGGACCCGTGTGCCGTCCTGGCGCAGACCGACGTTCGGTTCGTCGCCTCCCTCTAGCAGCTCGTCGGCCAGCCGGCGGGCGGTGACCCGCGGGTCGTGCGGGTCCCGGGCACAGTCGACGGCCTTGACTGTGGCACTGGGCCACTCCAGGGCTGCCGTCCGGGCCAGCGGGGCAAGACCTCCGAGGATCGGTTGGCCACTCGTGCCAGAGACGGCGAACTCTCCCCCGGTGTCCTGCACCACGACGAAGACCCCGCTGCTGCGGGCGGCGTGTGCGGCGATGCGCCGGGCCACGGTGAAGGCGTCCTGCAGTACGGCCAGGGCCGACTCGGTGCTGGTGACCGCACGAAGCCCACCGAGGTGGAGCACGGCTTCCGCGTCGGACGGCACCTCGTCGACGACACACGCGGACTGGCCGCGTGCTGCGAGGATGTCCACCAGGGCGGGTGCCACGCCCGCACCGTCGTCGGTCACTCGTAGGGTACGACCGAACAGACCGGGCAGACGGAAGCCCGGTGCCGGAGCCTCGGCGCAGTGGTGCACGATCCGCAACAGAGGGGTGTTTGGATCGCTCTCCGAGTCGTCACCGTCGTCGGACGCCGTGCCACTGGCTTGTGCGCGGGATCCGCGGGCTGTGGCGAACCGTGCGGCGATCTCACCGACGGTACGCAGTCTGGTCAGGTCGGCGGTGTCGACATCAGGCAGGTCCGGTACGTCCGAGCGGATCCGTGCCAGCATCTGGACACGCTTGATGGAATCGACGCCCAGATCGGCCTCCAGGTCCATGGTGGCGTCGAGCATTTCGCGCGGATAGCGGGTCTGCTCGGCCACGATCTGCAGAAGCCGATCCTCGATGCGCCGCACCGACACGTCGGCGGAACCCTCCGGGGACACGGACTCGCCGGACGCAGAAGCCGGCGTGGCCATGGTGACCGGTGCGGGTCCGGGAACCGGGCCGGGGGCGGGAGACACTGCTTGTGTGGAAGTCGCCTGCGAGTACTGTGCTGCTGCCTCAGCGGGCGCCCGCGAGACCACAGCGGCGGACTCAGGCTCGGGCGGCAGCCCCGGCTCGGGCGGCACAAGCGGCTCCGGCTCGGCTGACAGCATCGGCTCCTGCTCGGCCGCCGACAGCGCGAAGAGGTCATCGGCCGCGGGGCCGGGGGGCACGACTGTTCGGCCCAGTGCCGAGGTGAGCCCGTTCAGTGAGGATTCGGCTGTCCGCATGAACGCCATGTGACTCTCGGCCATGGCCCGGTTGTAGGCGGAGTGGGCTTCACTGTTGTGGTGCTGGACTTGTTCGAAGGTGCTGAGCCAGTGGTACATCGCCGTGCTATGCACGGCAACGGCCTCGCCCGCAGGTACCGCAGCCTGCTCGGCGGCAGACCGGGCCGCGCAGTGCGACGGCGTTTCTTCGAAAGCCTGCGGAGAGGGCTGGGCGGCACAGGGCGAGGGTGGGCCTCCCGTGTCGCTTCCGGAACGCGGGTCCGCTGCGGGAAGTGCGTCCGCACCACCGGGCGGTGGGTAGGGGCGCTTGTAGTTGGTGCCGAGGATCTCGGTGGCCATGGCGGACTTCTCCTTCGGGAGCCTCAGGTGGGCTGGATCATAGGACGTCCAGAGTTCGTCGAAGTCGAGACGCACACCGGCGGCCGCGAGTCGGCCCAGCGCCGTGTGGAAGGCGGTGACGCCGTTGCATCCGCGTCGGTCCAGGCTCACCGCCAGGTGGGGGCGGTCAGCGAGGATCTGCCCGACCAGGCCGCTCAGGGCCGAGCCGGCACCGACTTCGACAAAGGTGCGGACCCCGGCCGCGTACATCGACTCGATACCGCGGGCGAAGTGCACGGGCGAGACGAGGTGTTCGGCCAAGCGGTCGCGGATACGCGCGGCGCCGGCGGGGTAGATGCCTCCGTCCTTGTTGGCGTACACGGGCAGGTGCGGCGAGGCGATCGGCGTGTTCTCGAGGCAGGCAGTGAACGGCTTGACCGCCGAGGCGACCAGGGGACTGTGGAAGGCGGCCGATGCCTGTAGCCGGTGCGTCGAAAATCCGGCCTGCCGGGCCTCCTGCTCGGCCCAGGTGATGGCTTGGACGCTGCCGGACAGCACTGTCTGGGTGGGGCTGTTGAAGTTCGCCACCCAGATCTGCTGACCGCCGAGCCGCGTCAGGAGGTCGTCGACGCCGCCGACGGCGCCGGTCAGGGCAAGCATGGCGCCCTCTGTACGGGCAGCCGCCGCCATCAGTTCACCGCGGGCGGCGGCGAGGCGCACGAGGTCCGTCTCGCCGTAGACACCGGCGGCGTGCAGTGCCACCAGCTCGCCGAAGCTGTGCCCGATGACGCAGTCCGGAGACAGTCCGAGCCGGGTCAGCAGCCGCAACTGGGCCATCTGCGCCACAGCGAGCGTCGGCTGGGCCCAGCGTGTCCCGGTCAGCAGCGTCTCTTGGGCGCGGGCCTCCTCGTCGGTGAACGCCGGCGGAGGGAAGACCACGTGGTGTATGGCGGCGCCGTCCGTCTGCAGCCAGGCCGTCCGGTCCCAGGCATCGAGTGCTTCCGGGAAGGTCATCGCCAGATCGGCGCCCATGCCGAGGTACTGGCTGCCCTGCCCGGAGAACACGTAGGCGAGGTCGCCGGGCGCGTCGGCGGTGGCGGGCCGACCGTCGAAGTGGACCTTCCCGCCGGGCAGGCTGAAGTGCGTCCTGCCGGCCTCGACGGCGACCGCGGCCCGCCGGATGTTCTCCTCCAGGTCCGCCGCGTCGGAGCAGATCAGGGCGAGCCGGACGGCGGCTGTGGGGTCGAAGCGGTGTTGGCCGGCACGGGCGGCGTCGGCCAAGGTGGCGTGGTCCCGGTGCAGGCGCCTCGCCCGCCGCAGGAGTTCTTCCGTGCTGTCGGCGTCGACAACGACGAGTTCGCTGGGGGCGCTGCGCAGTCGCCAGGTGGTGCCGCCAGTAGCACCGCGGCGGCTCTGTGACTTGCCGCCCGCAGGGCCGGAACACGCGCGGGAGGCGGGACGGTACTCCTCGAGTGTGAGGTGGAAGTTGCTGCCGCCGAATCCGAAGCTGCTCACCGAGGCCCGGCGCGGGTGGTCGTCCGCGCGGACCCAGGGGCGGGCCTCGGTGTTCAGGTACAGCGGGCTGGAGGCCAGGTCGAGACGCGGATTGGGCCGCTTCACCTTGATGGTGGGTGGCAGGATCTTGTGGTGCAGGGCCAGGACCGCCTTGAGGAGGCCCGCGGCCCCGGCGGCGGACTTGGTATGACCGATCTGGGATTTGACGGATCCCAGCGCACACCACGGCCGATCCGTGCGCCCAGCGCCGGTGAAGACACGGCGCAGGGCTTCGAACTCGGTCGCGTCACCCACTGTGGTGCCCGTTCCATGGGCTTCGACGAGCTCGACGGTTCCCGGGCTGTAGCCGGCCATGTCGTAGGCGCGGTCGAGTGCGCGGATCTGGCCGGCAGCATCGGGGGCGTAGACGGCGCTGCCGCGCCCGTCCGAGGACGATCCCAGTCCCCTCAGCACGGCGTAGACGCGATCGTGGTCGCGTTCCGCGTCGCTCAGCCGCTTGAGGACGAACATCACCAGTCCCTCACCGAGCATGGTGCCGTCCGCGTCCTCGGAGAAGGGTCGGCAGTCGCCGCTCGGGGAAAGCGCGGTGGTCTCACTGAAGCACACATACATGGTCGGGTCGTTGAGGGTGTCGACGCCCCCTGCGAGCATGACGTCGGCCCGGCCCAGGGCCAACTGGTCCACGGCCACGGACAGGGCCGCCAGCGAGCTGGCGCAGGCCGCGTCGGTGGTGTGGTTGATGCCGTGCAGATCGAAGCGGTTGGCGATGCGGCCGGCCACGACGTTGCTGAGGAGCCCAGGGAAGGTGGCCTCCTGCCAGGGCACATAGTGGTCGGTGATCCGGTCGCACACCTGCTGGGCCTGCTGTTCCTCCACACCGCATTCGCGCAACGCCTTGAGCCATACCGGGCGCTGCAGGCGTGAGGACATGTGCGACGACAGCTCCAGCGCGCCGGTGCCGATCACCACCCCGGTCCGCTCCCGGGCCGACTGGGCGAAGGCGTCACCGAAAGCGTCGTGCAGGGCGCGTTCGGCCGCGACCAGCGACAGTAGCTGTGCGGTGTCGGTTGCCTCCAGGGTCGCCGGGGGGGTTGCGAAGGCCAAGGGGTCGTAGGCGACGGGTGGGAGGAACGCCCCACGCCGTGCGTACGTCTTGTCCGGCGCGGCCGGGTCGGAGTCGAAGTAGTCAGCCGGGAGCCAGTGCGTGTCGGGTACCTCCCTCATCTGGTCGCGTTTGTACAGGACGTCCCGCCAGAATCCCTCGATGCTCACGGAGCCGGGCAGGAGCGAACTGCAACCGATCACTGCGATCGACAGCGGTTCGGTGGCTGGGGGTACGGGTTCGGGCGGAGTGAGGGGCATGCAGTTACTCCTCGGTGGTGCAGGGTGCGCGCGAGCGCAGTGTCGCTAGGTGAGAGGCCGTGGTGGTGGCGAGAAGCATGTTCCGGGGACCTGGAGGCCGCTGGCGCGCAGTTGCTGGGCGCGGGTGACGTGTGCGGCGCCCTCCATGAGGTTCAGAGCGATCTGGGTGACTGTGCAGTTCTTCCGGTCGGCCATGAAGCCGTCCGAACGCCACCGGTTGAAGGCCCCGATGGCCGGACCGCACCAGATCTGGTAGTCCATGCGGCGCTGGGGATCACCGGCAATGGCCCATTGACTGGACAGGCCGAGGTACCAGCGGAAGACGAGCGCCATCCGGTGCTTGGCGTCGGCCTCGGCGCGTTCGAGCTGGCGGGGGTCACGCTCCTGCCAGAACGCGCGAGTGCGGTCCCACACCTCCTCCAACGGCATGCGCAGCACGTCACGTTCGAGACGCTCGCGCAGGGGGCGGGGAACCGCGTCGAGCGACGCGTGGTTGCGGTAGGTCTCGTACAGGCGGGCGGCCCGGCGGGCGAACATTGTTCCGCTGCTCAGCACCTGTACCCGCACGCCGAGTTCGAACATGTCGGCGGCCGGCGCCATCGCCACGTCCGTGACGTCTGCCTGTGAAAGCGCTTCTTTGGCGGGCTCGGAGAGTCCGGCCTCCGCCGCGAGTTGATTCACGGTGCCGGTTACCACGTAGGCGGCGCCCATGGCGAAGGCGGAGGCCACGGCCTGCGGGGTGCCCAGCCCCCCGGCGGCGCCCACCCGGACGTCGCGCGCGTATCCGAAGCGCCGGACGACATCGTCGTGGACCTGCAGGATCCGTGGCAGCAGGACGGTCAGAGAACGGTTGTCCGTGTGCCCGCCGCTGTCCGCCTCCACGGTGATGTCCTCGGCCACCGGAACTCGCGTGGCGATGTCCGCCTCGGAGGCGGTGAGGCGCCCGGACGCGACCAGTTCCCGCAGAATCTCGGCTGGGGCGGGTGCCATGAACTGTTCGGCGACCACCGGATGGGAGATTTTGGCAAGCAGACGGCTGCGCCTCACCACGCGGCCCGAGGGATCCGTGCGGAGCCCCGCCGCCGAACAGTGCACGACGGCGGGTGTGAGTCCCATGTAGGCGGAGGCCGAGATGCGTGGCACGCGACGTGCCACCAGCAGATCGGCCACCGTGTTCTCCAGGGCCGGCTCCGCCGGGGAGTGGATGAGGTTGACTCCCCAGAGACCGTCCGTGCCCAGCTGGTTCAGCAGTTCGGTCACCGCCTCTTCGACGCGGTGCAGCGGAAGCCCTCCCGCGCCGAACATACCGACCATGCCCGCGTCGGCCATCGCCCGGACCATCGCGGTGGTGGCGATGCCGTTTGCCATTTCGCCGCTCACGTAGGCGAAACGGGTTCGGTGGGCCCTCCGGAAGGAGGGTCCGCCGAGCCATTCCGGGAAGATCGGCGGAAAGCTGCCCACGCATGTGCACCCGGGTGGAATGCGGATTTGCGGATCACAATCCAACGTGACGCCCAGGGCGCCGTCGGCAGTACGGCGAAGCACGTAGACCGTGCTGCGTGGGGAAGCCACCGCGCGCACGACGGCCTCACTGGTGAACGGCTCGTTCGGATCGCCGGGCAGCTCGGAGGTCAAAGCCTGGGAGCGGGGCGTCATGGGTATCGCCATGGGAACCTCCTGAGCGAAGCGGAATCGGCAGCGGGCGTCGAACCGTCCCTGCGAAGTCGTCCGCAGGAGCTTCCCGGCGGGAGGAGGTGTCGGGGTTCCCGGCAGGTGACGTGCTCCTGGGAGGCGGCGTCGAAGGTGGATCCGGCATGTTCACGGGTCTTCCTCATGACGGGCAAAGACGTAGGGGACATGACGCGGGACGCGGAGCGTCAGGTGTGGATGTAGGCCCCGGGAGCTTGTTGGAGGACGGGGTGACGGGCGCTGCCGGTGGGTGGCGGGGTGCGCTGTGGGCCAGAGCGCTCGGCCAGCCAGTCCGCCCACAGGTGCCACCAGGTGTCATGGTGTTCGGTGGCGGCGGCAAGCCATGCGCGCGGACTCTCGGGCGGTCGCTGCTCGCTGGTCCAGTACCGTGCCTTGGGGTGGGGCGGGGCGATCAGTGCGGCGACGTGCCCACCCGGTACCAGGGCGAACCGTACGTCGCCTTTCAGCAAGGAAGCGGTGCGGTAGGCGGCCTGCCATGGAACGATGTGGTCGTCGGCCGCAGCGGACAAGAAGACGTCCTGGCGGATCTGGTCCGGCCGCAGTGTGCGTCCGGCGAGCTCGGCGGTGCCGCGGGCGAAACTGTTCTTCAGCCAGAGTTCCCGCACCACGTACTGCTGAGCACGGTGGGTGACGTTGACCGCATCCGCGTTCCACGCCAGTACGTCCATGGCCGGCGGTGGGTGCCCTTCCAGCCAGCGGTACGCCGCCGGCTGCCACACGAAGTCGTTGGCGCGCAGGAAGCGGAAGAAGGTGTCCAGCCAGCGGCCGCTGACATAGCCGTGCTGGGCGGTGAGGGCTTCGACGGCGGCCACGCCGTATTCCGCCAGAAGCGGGCCGAGGAATCCGTCCTGGGTCAGTTGGGTGAAATCGGTGAAGTCGACGAGGGTGTTCAGCGCGGTGACGCTGACCAGGCCCGGCATGTGGTCCTCTGGCAGCCACGCCGCCAGCATGAGCGCCAGCAATCCTCCCAGGCAGGCCCCGGCGACATTGACCTGTTCGGCACCGGTGATGTCTGTGATCACCTCAAGCGCCGACAGCAGCCCGGACCGCAGGTAGTCGTCGAACCCGACGTCGCACATGGCCTGGCCGGGGTTGCGGTAACTGATGGTGAAGACCGTGTGCCCGTGGTCGAGGAGCCACTCCGTGGCGCTCCGGCCGGGCGCCAGGTCCAAGCCGTAGTACTTGTTGATCCACGGCGGGCTGAACAGCATGGGAACGGCGTGAACCGTCTCGGTGCGAGGCTGGTACTGGATCAGCTCCATAAGGTCGTTGCGGAAGACGACCGCGCCCGCGGAAGCCGCCAGGTCCCGGCCTTTGACGAAGCCGCTGCCGTCGGCCACAGCCGGCACGCCGAGGTTTGCGACGAGGTCCTGGGCGAAGTAGGCGGCTCCTTGCAGCACACTGCTCCCGTTGGTGCTGCGTGCCCTGCGCAAGGCGGCTGGATTGCCCACCAGGAAGTTGGTCGGTGCTGCGGCGTCGGCCAACTGACCGGTCAGGAACTGCAGGAGCCGCCGGTCGTTCGGCTGTACCGGCAAGGCGTCCACCCACTCGCGCACCAGCCGGTCCGTAAGCAGGTAGGACTGTTCCATCAGGTGGAACGTTCGGCTGGTGTCCCAGGCCGGATCGCCGAAGCGCTGGTCCTTCGGCTTCGCGGGCACTACGGTGGCCCGCGGGTCCGTCGGCCCCCACAGGGCCGTGCTCACCGCTGTTCTGAGCAGGTCGGCCAGGAACTCGCCATCGGCGCGGAGCATGCTTGCGGCTGCGGTGAACGCGCTGCGATGCTGCGGACCGTCGTCGGGCGAACTGGAGAGCGGGTGTCCGATACCAGGCATGGCGCCTCCATGACGTTCCAGGCCGAGCCCGGGACGGCGTAGGTGGGACGTCGTCGGTCGACACTTCAGGCGGGCTGACGTTCGTCACGGACGAACGGCCCCAAAGCATCCATGAATTCCTCGTGGCATTCGATCAGCGAGGGATGCCCGGCGCCCACGATGACTGCCAGGCGCCCGTGCGGCAGCTGTCGCTGGGCCGCCACCGCCTGCCACACGGGGTAGATCTCGTCCGTCAACCCCCAGATGATCAGGGTGGGCACCCGAATGTCGTTCAACCGACCGACGAGGGAGTAGCGGGCGCGCTGCCCTGCCGGACCGTTGCCCAGCCGCACCGATTCGTAGGAGGTTTCCAGCAGTGTGCGGGATCGTGACAGCCTCAGTTGTGCAAGCCAGGTGTGGCAGGGCACTCGCCATGGCTGTCTCATCCCCAGGGCGGCGTTGAGCATGCTGAGCAGACCGCCGCCCGGCATCAGCAGGACGTTGATCACCAACTTCCCCACCGGCCGTGGTGTCAAAGCGGTGGCGATCACCCTGGGACCGACCGACCGTCCCAGTCCCGCCGAGTCGGCCAGGACCAGGCGCCGGACGCGATCGGGGTGGGCCAGGGCGAACTGGGCCACCAGCAGCCCGCCCAGCGAGTGGCCGACAGCGATGACCTCCCGTATACCGAGTTCGTCCAGGAACGACGCCATGAACCGGATCAACTGGGGCGGGTGAACGTCGTCCAGCGGACTGGTGTCCCCGTATCCCGGCAGGGCCAGCGCCACCACCCGGTGGGTGGAGGAGAGTTCCGCCATGATGTCCTGCCAGGCCCACACGCTGGTAGCGTTGCCGTGCACCAGGAACACCACCGGCCCGTGCCCGGCGTCCAGATACAACGTGGACAGCCCCTGCACCACCACCCGCCGCTTGCGTATCGCCCCGGTCAGCACTCGTCCGTTCGTTCCAACGGCCTCGCGCGTCGGCTCACAACCGTCCTGCCACTCGTGTGTCCCCGTCATGGAGAACCACCACCCTCCGTCGGCTTGCCGTCCCGAGGCCGTCAACCCTTCGCGGGCCGTATCCGCGGTCAGTCTCTTCTCGTCACCGATCACCGGCACGCCCCAGCTCCCGGCTCACCGCGTGTATCGAACACCGGCGCAAGGCTGTCGGCATGACGACTGGGATCCCGTCGCGATCTGGTGCAGGACACGGCATCTCAGACCCTCCGTACCCGACGGGCATCGCCATCGAGCACCCACCACGAGTGCACCGCAAGTCGGCTGACGTCGCAATCCTTCCTACAGGGCGCTCAAGAGCACTCGATTCCCTCTGCGCCAGGCGCACACGCCGGGCGCAGTGGCTGAAGCACCGTTCCACGACGTCGTGCCGCTTGTAGAGCTGCTTGTCGAAGGCCGGTGGGCGCCTGACTGCCGCACCGGGCCCGGTTGCGGATCCGGTCGGCCCGCTCGGGCATTGTGTGAGGGATGTCCCGCCAGTGAGACCAGGTGCGGAGCGCCTTCGAACCGTAGCCCGTGTCGCCGATAACATGATCCGGCCGGAGCCGGACCGGTGCGGGGCACCCGGATCCCCGTCCAGGAGCGTGGTGAGCTGGGAGCAGCCGTTGGACGTCATCGACTTCCTCCAGCCGCCAGCTCGTGATGCCCAGCAGCATCCCGTCCAGCGGCCCGCCGATGAGCGCGGTGTACGTCCGGTGCGGCAGAGGGCCGGGATTGGAGTCGCCGTGATCGCGAGCCGTAGACCCGGCCGCGCAGCAGCTGCTCGTCACCGTTGTCCATCCGTCCATCCTGCCAGCCACCATCGACAGCGCGGCCGGGATGGCTGGCGGGCCCGGGTGAGGCCGGGCCCGCTGTGCTCACCGCGCCTTCGGCAGCGCGGCCGGGGCGCGGCGTTCCTCGCCGCGGCCGTTGTCGACGACCCGCCACACTGGACCGTCGGCCCCGTCGCGGGTCAGCAGGGGCAGGGTCGTGGTCGCCACGGTGAGCTGGTAGCCCACGTTCGAGAGGCGGCAGGCGCGGTTGTGGAAGACGGCCTCTCTCGTGCCGGGGCCGTACGGCGCGGGGCCGGGGCGAAGACGAACAGCAGTGGCGGGAAGGGCCGGTCCAGGTACGGCCCGGCGCAGAACCCGGTCCGAGCGCATCCGAGCGAGCACCTGGACCGGCAGGTCCTTCAGCAGGAACGCCAGACGGGGTGCGTCATATCCGGCGTCCGCGACGATGAGGATGTCCGGGTCACCCGTGTGCCACTGCCCGGCGGTGATCAGTCGCTCGAGTAGATCGCGCAGCTGCCGGGCGGTGACGGTGGCGGTGTCGTCCCCGGGTGCCAGACGGAGTGCGTCCAAGGGCGCGGTCCATGAGTTGCGGCCGGGCTCGAGCGCGCAGACAAGGGAGTACGGCCAGCCAGGGACAGGGATGTGCTGGTCCTTGCCCCGTCCGTAGGTGTGACACAGGATCCGTTCCGGCGAGGTGTGGGCGTCGGGCCGTAGCCAGCAGGTGACATCGATGGCCAGGACGAGCCGGCCGTCGGCAGCCCGCGGGAGCGGCACCTCGGCCAGTGCTTTCCGTAGTCGGCCGGCATCGACCCTTCCATGGGCCACCGCGGCGTAGAGTCCGCCGTGGCCGCGGCGGTGTTCGCCCACCAGCGACAGTTCGGCCGGCGACCTCACCGGCCCGTCGCCGCACAGAACAGCGTCAGCCAGCTCGAACAACGCGTCCGAACGAGCGGTGAGACAGGAGTGGAACTCGCCCCGGAAGCATGACAGTTCCGCCAACGGCTCTCGCCGGGCATCGTGATGCAGCAGACTCATCCTCACGGCCTTCGTGCTGGACGTGTGTGTTCCTTGGTCGGAGCACATGTTCAGACGAAGGCCGCTTTTGTGTACGGCGGTTACCGAACCGGGTGATCAAGTTCGATGCACCATTCGACCCTGGGGGTCAAGGACGAAGTGAGAGATGGCCGCGACATAATCCGGACATGGGGATCGATCTGCAGTTGCACGACGGCCGTCCGTTCTGGCCCAGTCGGCGTTCAAAGCGCAGAGCCACTCTGATCCGGCAGTCTCACGAACACGGCGAGGCACTGGCTCAGCTGATCGTCAAGCTTCCCCGCAACACATCGGGCAAGCTCTGGACGGTCGACCCGTACAACGACACGATCTTCAACGAACAAGAGGCCGAGGCCGCACTTCGCGAGATCCCACATCTTCTGGAGTGTTGCACCGACGACTCCGAAGCTGAAACGGTTCGCGCCCTCGCCGCCTACTTGGAAGCCTGTGCCGCGACTCCCGGCAGTTACTTGGTCTTCGCTGGGGACTAACCAGGCCACCCCAGAGGTTAAAACCCAAGTTAGGGCACGTATCGAGTCGTGATCAATCTGCGGGATGTGCCTTCGTGGTACGGCTCGGTCCGATAGACCGTCTGACGTGACGCGAGTGCAACTGACCGACGCGGAGCGGGAATTCATCGAGCCCTACCTGCCGATCGGCGAGTACGGCCCGTACCCCGAACGGCTGCGGCAGCAGTTCGAGGGCGTGATCTGGCGATTCAAGACGGGCGGGCAGTGGCGGGAGATGCCGACGGAGTTCGGCGCCTGGTCGACCGTCCACAACCGCTTTCGGCACTGGCGTGACGCCGGCTGTGAGGTCGCTGTCCTGGAGGTGAGAGATCTGCAGAGCATTGCTGTCATGGAGCGTTATCTCGTGAGAGGTGATGCTGTCTCAGTTCTGTGGGTCCTGATCCGCTGGCTGGTGGGTGTTGGTGTGCTTGGGGGTGGATCAGGGAGACCAGGGCCCGGACCCGGAAGGAACGGGCGGTGATTCGAGTGGGGCTTTGCCGGCTGTGTCGATTCGGTCGTTGCGGGGACCGGCAGTGCGCCGACTGCTTGCCCTGCGGCGTGAGGAGAAGCTCACCACCACGCGGGTGAGGTCGGCGCCGGGCCGCGCCTCGTCTGTTTGTCTGTGTTTTCCGTGTTGGCCGAGGTGGAGCAAGTCGTTGGCGGGGGCGGTTGTCGGGCCGGGTGGTCACGCATGTAACCGGTACGGGCTTTGCGGGGGTCATGCGAATCGGTTCGCTGCTGCCGGGCCTGTGGAAGGAGAAGGATCATGTATGAGTCTTCACGCCCGCGCCGGTTGCCGGGCCGCGCAGGGGGCCGGGTGGCCGCCGTGGCGCTGGCGGTACTGGCCGCGGCAGGCAGTTCCCTCACTGTCGGCCACGCCGTGGCAGCGCCGTCAGTTGCGGCGCCGTCGGCCGCGGCGGCGGTGGGCGAGGCGGAGCCGCCACTGACCTGCCCGTCCGCGGCCTGCCGCCGCATCTCCACCCAGCTGGGCCGTCCCGGTGCCACGGCCCTGGACAGTACGGGGCAGAACCTGTATTTCATCGACGGGAGTATGCAGAGCGACAGCCTGTACCGGTTCAATATGCGCACCGGTGAGAGGGAATGGGATCCGATCGCGACCGGCGTCGGGGACAGCATCGCGCTGGCGGACGACCATACCGCCTACACCACCCGTAGCTGGTCCGGCGAGCTGTGGCGGGTGGACCTGGACACCGGACGCAAGACGGAGATTGTCACTCTGGACAAGCCCTATGACATCGCCCTGGACGGCAAGGGCAAGGCCTATGTCACGACCCAGGGCAATTCCAAGGCCCTGTACGAGGTCGATCTGGCCACCAAGCAGGTCTCCGAGGTCTACGTCTCGTCCCACGGCCTGTCGGCGGTCGCCCTGGACGGTAAAGGCAACGCCTACGTCACTGAACTGGGCAGCAACACTCTCTACCGTGTCTCGCTGGAAACCGGCCGCAAGACCGAAATCACCGAAGGCGTGAGTCACCACAAGCTCAGCCTGGACCGCGCGGGCCGGATCTACTACATGGCCGGTGTGGACGGCGGTTCCCTGTACCGCGTCGATCCTGCCGCACCTGCTCCGGCGCCGGAGCAGGTGGCCACCGGCCTCGGCACTTTTGCGTACACGGTGACCTTCGACGACACCGGCGCGGCCCTCGTCACTGAGTGGATGACCGGGACGCTGTGGCGCATCACCCACCTCCAGACGCCAGGAAGCCAGAGTCACAGTGCCACGGTGGTCTCCGCCAACGACGGCCAGGTCACGCCCGGCGGTTTCCCCAGCTCTGCGGTCAGGGTGACCAACACCGGTAAGGACACCATCGGCAACACCTCCACCGGCACCCCCACCCTCGGCGATCCCGCCTACGCCACCGGCGACAGCCAGCACACCGTCACAACCAACACACCCTGACAACCAGCACCAGCAGAGGGGCAGCCCCCTCCCGCCCCACACGCTGTACTCAACAACGCCAGGGCATCCTCGAGGGACTGTGTCAGGTCCCTGCATGACAGGCCGACCGGTCTGTCATGCACTTCAGTGAGCTCTTTCAGAGTGGCCACTGATCGGGTGACGCGCCGGTGTCCCGCAACGCACGAGGCTCCTGTGCCGTTGAGAGAGGTGTTCGACGCCTCAACTCATCAGCCCAGGAGCCTCCTTGGTTTTCTATCCTGCCGCACTCGCCCTGCCGCATGCCCTGGTCGAGTGGGTATCCATGCTCATCGTCACCGGTGAGGGTGACCGCCGCTGCAAGCTCCCGCCTCACCAGCGTGCCCTCGTGGGCCTGGTCTACCTTCGCCGGTACGCCACGCTCACGCAGATCGCCGCCGGCTTCGGCATATCCGTCGGCACCGCCCACGCCTACGTCACGGCCGTCATCGATCACCTGTCCCACCGGGCACCCGGACTGCTGCGGGTCCTGCGAGAGGCCGACCCTGATCACGTTCTGTGCGATGTGCTGGGTTGGTGTCAGTGGAGCGGGGTCAGTGATGGCGTGTCAGGCCGGTGCGTTGTCGCTGGTCGGGTGTTGAACGAGGGCGTGGTCACTGACACGGGGCGGTACCTGGGGCGGGCGTGGCTGGCATAGGGCGGTACACCCCACTCCGCTTCACTGTCTTGAGAACGGCACTTCTGATCCTTCCGAGGGCTGCGCGGCGGCACGGTGGTCCGTGTCGGTTTTTGTGCGGGCGGAAGGGTGCGGGGTGGGGGAGCCGGGCGCGTGGGGTGAGGTCGCGGCGGGGCTGAGGGTGTCCAGACCGGTGCTGGTGGCGCGGCTGCTGGAGCTCGAGGCTGTGCAGTCTCAGCAGGAATGCATGACGGGTCGGAATGGGGCTCTCTGACCTGCGGGGATGCATTTTGCGAGAAAGGGGCGAATCGGCGACTCTCGGTCGTTGCCGCTCGTTGCATGGCTCTGAGCTGGGCGGCTGCATTTTCTGAGGGAGGCTGCAGAAGTATTGAGGCGACGCTACTGGTGGCTACACCGGGACGGGCGGCGTACGCCGGCCGTTCTCATGCCGTGGTGGACCGCCCGGGACGGGCGGTGCCGTGCGCATTCCGTTGTTGCACGTTTGCTGCTCTTCGCTGAGGACGCGCCTCGGCACACCTTGGGCGGCACGGGCGCGTGCATCGTGAGGTTCGCCGGCGATTTTCGTGGTGGCGCAGATCTGACGCGCCAGGGCCAACGGTGCCGCAGGCGCCCGAAGTGGTCGATCCGGAGAAGGCGGTCAAGCGCTCTGGCGGTACACGCGGCCTGTCGGGGCTCAGAGCGCGGGGATGCGGCAGCCGCCATGCTGCGGTGTGCGGCCCTGCGCAACGTGCGAATGGAACGCAGGGCCGCAGCCGCCAGTCCTGTCGAGAAGCGGCCTTCCGCCAGACCGTACGACAACTGGCAGGACACAGTGCGCTGAGCCCGGCTGAACGGGCGCGTCAGGCCTCCCCGCTGAGAGAGATACTGCCCGTGCCCCGTCTTGCCGAACTCCTTCGTCCGGGCCAGCGGGTGCCCGTACGGGGTTCCAAAGCCTGACGCGCGGACCGAAGCCGCACGCCAGGTCGGCTCCACCGAACCTGCGGCCGAGGGGCGAGAAGGTACGCCGCAGACCCAACGGTCCGAGCCGCTGGAGCCCAACGCGTCCCGCAGCCGTGAAAACCGCTGCGCAGCTGTGCCGATGCTGCGATCATCGGCGGATGCTGGTCACACCCATACCCGGCGCGCACCGGGAGAACGTCCTGAAGACCATGCGATCCGTGCACATGGCCGCCGGGAACATCAACGGTGGCCAGTTCGGTGCTGCCTATGGGCGCCTTCTCGCGTATCTGGAGTGGGCGAACGAGTCCGTACGATTGCTCACTTCCCAGATCAGCACCCGCGACGTTGACCGGCTCGTACGGACGCGGACGCACCAGACGCTCCTGGACGGAGTGGGCCACCTCGCCGGCAGCGATCAGCAGAGGCTGGTCAACGGGATCGTCAGCCTGGAGATCGATCAGCGCGTCGCCGCTCTTGGGGAAGCCGTCGACGCCTTGCAGGACCAGATGGCCAAGTGGCCGAGCGAGCTCTCGCTCCTCGCTCCGGATACCAGCTTCTACATTCAGCATCCGACGAAGTTCGAGGACGTCGACTTCGCTGAGTTCACCGAGGCCGCCGGCCCGGTCCGGGTGCTGTTCCCGATGGTGGTCGTCGACGAGCTCGATCGACTGAAGGAGTCCAAGGACCGGCAGACGAGGTGGCGAGCCGGCCACACCCTCGCCGTCCTCGACCGGCTCCTCGACGAAGACTCCGCCAGCACTTCGCACGGCGTCGAGGTCATGTTCGACCTGCCTGGCCACAGCCGCCTTCCGATCCCTGACGACGAGATCGTTGACCGGGTGCTCGGAGCCAAAGCCATCGCGGCTGGGCCCATCCGGCTCCTCACCTACGACACCGGTCAGGCCATGCGGGCCAAGGCGGAAGGTCTCCCCGTCCTGAAGCTGCGCACCGACGCGGGCACGGGTGAGGAACCGAAGAAGTAGAGGGCCGGACAGCTACCCCGGCTGTCTCCCGCAAGCCGACGACAGGAACTGCTGGAAGAGCACGTCCGGGTTTTGGACAAACTGTTTGATCCGCTCGAAGTCACGACCGTGAAACCACTCGAAGACCCGGCCGCCGATGAGGTGCCCGTTCAGCACAAAGTGCAGGTTCGTGAGGATGGAGGCCTCCTGCTTGAACGCCTCGGTTCTCGTTCCAACCGGCGGGGAGACCCACCCGTCAACCAGCGCATAACCAAGGTTCCGCGCTTGGATCTCATAATTGTCGAACTGGCGCTCCGGGGCGCCAGTTGATCCCACCTTCACCACGGAGCGCAGGCCCTGGAAGCCGAGGACGTACAGCCGACCGCCCGGCATCCCCGGCTCTGGCAGCTCGACGCGCAGCCGTTCGCGCACCAGGTAGGAGGTCAGGAGGATCTCTCTGTGCCTGTCGGGGGGTCCCACGGCGGCATAGCTCCGCCTGCCAGCTCGGACATCGCCTTCGCGCGGGCCGCCTCACGGCCGATCTCCTCGGCCCAATCTTCCATCAGAACATAGTGGAAGACCTGTTTCGGAATGCGTGGCATTCCGAGAGCATCTCATCCGTGAGCCGCAGCTCAGGAGTTGTCACCAGCGGGGTCGGATGAGCTGGTGAATGGAACCGGTCGAAGCAGTCTAATTGTCACAGGCGAGGCATCCGACTTGTCACACACGCTCATTCAGCAGTCCTTCTGTCACCAGAAGCGAAGATCGAGAGCCTGCGGCTCTTCATGGCGGTTCTATGGGTCATGGCCGTTACACGCGCTGGGTTGGCAACCTTCCCGTGTACCCCAACACGGTTGCGTAGAGGTACTCATTGGACAGGCCCGTAATCTTCGGGTCGCAGAAGACAGGTGATGGAAATGCGAACTGAGGCCGCCAGGCGGGTCGAGCTGGTCTTCTCCCTCTTCGACGCCAATGGCAACGGAGTCATCGACTCCGACGACTTCGACCTGATGACGGGCCGTGTTCTGGAGGCGGCGGCCGCGTCGGACGACGGTGCCAAGGCCGCCATCCGAGCCGCGTTCCGCCGCTACTGGACGACGCTGGCCACGGAACTGGACGCCAACGGCGACGGTGTGATCACCGTGGAGGAGTTCCGTCCGTTCGTGCTCGACCCCGAGCGTTTCGGTCCCACGATCACCGAGTTCGCCGAGGCGCTCGCCGCACTCGGCGACCCCGACGGGGACGGTCTGATCGAGCGCCCCCTCTTCGTGTCGCTGATGACGGCGATCGGCTTCGAGGAGGCGAACATCCACGCGCTCTTCGACGCCTTCGCCCCGGATGCCGAGGACCGCATCACCGTGGCTACGTGGGCCGCCGGCATCGAGGACTACTACGCGCCGGACATGGCCGGGATCCCGGGCGACCATCTGGTGGCTGCCCGGGCCGTCTGACACGGCCCGTCAGCGGCATCCCCGGGCGTGGGCGGCAACCGCTGCGACGGCAACCGAGCCGCCACCTCCATCGGGACGCGTCCCACCGGGCGGGGCCTGCGGCAGGCCCCGCCCTCAGCCCCCGGCGGACGTCGTCGTGAGCGCTGGGAGCGTCATGGCCGGGACTTGTGCGCGAACACCCACCGGTTTCCCTCCAGCGCGTCGTTCGGCTCGGGGAGGGGGCCACGTCGGTGCCGGCGAGTGAAGTCGAAGGGCGTGTACATCGAGGTGGACCAGCCCTTGGCGGTCAGGGCGCCCGCTGAGTCGGGTCGTGGCCCCTTGTCGAAGAGGTGGAGCAGGTCGATGCCGGTCTGTTCTCGCGTCGCCGTGTAGATCGGGCTGTCGCGGTACACCAGCAGATCCTTTTCCAGCTTGGCCTCGAAGGCCAGAGCGCTGCCTTCGCTGGTCAGTTGGTCCACCGTGTCGATGAGGTACGTCTCGGCGGGACCCGGTAGGTAGAAGAGGAGTCCCTCGGCCAGCCAGACGCTCGGTGCGGCCGGGTCGAAGCCGACGGTGGTCAGCGCGTTGACCCAGTCCGCGCGCAGGTCGACCGGTACGGGGACGCGCTTCACCTTCGGGACGGCCGAGAGGTCCGTGAGCACCTGTTGCTTGAAGGCCAGCACGCCGGCTCTGTCGATCTCGAAGACGACGCAGTCGGACGGCAGATCCAGCCGGAAGGCGCGGGTGTCCAACCCAGCTCCCAGCAGGATCACTTGGCGGGCGCTCGCACCGACCGACCGGCGGAGGAAGTCGTCAAGGGCTCTCGTCCGCAGGCCGAAGTAGCGGGCGAACCGCCCCCACAGCGGGTTGTTGTCCCCGTTTGGGACCTGCTCGATGCGCACCGGCCAGTCCGCGCAGGCAGGGGCCGCGCGAACGAAGTGTTCCGCGTAGGCGTCCTGGGCCAAGCTGTCGTGGCGGTGGGTCTCGATCGCCCGTGCCGCGGCGACCAGGAGCGCGGTCAGGCCCACACCTTCGTCCACGCCTTCCACGTCTGTGTGCTGCGGCGTCGTGCCGGCCATGCTTCCTCCGTCGGCGGAAGTGAGGGATGCGAGATGTTCACTTGTCCCATGGGGCGAGTCCTCGGTGCCGGGTGCCTTGCTCATCGGCCTGTCCTCTCCGGGAGCAGGACGGGTTTGACCACACGGCCCGCGTCGCAGTCGCGTTCGGCCTCGTTGATGTCGGCCAGCGGATAGGTGCGGATCAGCTCGTCGAAAGGGAAGCGCCCAGCCTGCCACAGTCCGATCAACCGGGGTATCAGCACTCCGGGCACGGCGTCCCCTTCGCAGATGTGGCGAATGCTGCGGCCTCGGTCGAGCGTGCCCGGTTCGAGGGGCAGCGGGGTGTGGAGGCGTGCCACTAGGCCGAGACTGCCGGTGGGGCGTAGTGCTTGGAGCGCCTTGTTGATGAGCGGGGGTGAGGCCGTGGTGTCCAGGGCGTACTGGGCGCCGCCGTCGGTCAGCCGCCGGAGACGTTCGGGCAGGCAGGGTGAGGCGGCGTGCAGCGGGGTCGCGCCGAACCGCTCGGCCAGAGCGAGCCGCTCAGGATGCCGGTCGACGGCGACGGTCAGTACGCCGGCGGCGGTGGCCGCTATCACCGCGGCCAGGCCCACCGCTCCCGCGCCGAAGACCACGAGGGTGTCGCCGGGGCCTGCACCGAAGGTGTTCAGCACGGCTCCGGCGCCGGTGAGGAAACCGCAGCCGAGGGGCCCGAGCAGTTCGAGCGGTAGTGCGGGGTCGACCCGTACGGCGTTGCGAGCCGGAACGAGTGCGTACTCGGCGAACGAGGACTGCCCGAACCATCGGGGGGCCAGCGCTTTACCGGTCGCGTCGGTGAGCCGCGGCGGTTCCTCCCTGCGCCCTCCGAAGAGGTTGAGCGAAGCGAAGGAGTCGCAGTAGGCGGGGGCCGCGCCGCGGCAGTTCCGGCAGTGTCCGCAGGAGTCGAAGCTCAGCACGACGTGGTCACCGACGCCGATCGCGGTGTCCGGGCCATCTCCCCTGCGCACCACGACCCCGGCACCTTCATGGCCGAGGACTGCCGGCAGAGGGCTCCGGCCGGCGGATCCTCGGACCGCGAGATCGGTCCGGCACATCCCGGAGCCCGCGATCTCGACCAGGATCTCGCCGACGGCGGGCTCTGTCTGCCCAACCACCTCCTCGACCGTGAACGGGTTCTCGTACGAGCGCAGTACGGCCGCCTGGAACCTCATCGTCACGCCTCCTGCGGGCGGTGGACGACGAACGGCCGCAGGTTGCCGTACAGTCCCCACGGTCCACCCGCGACGCCCACACCGCTGTCCTTGACACCTGCAAAGGGCTGGGCGAGGGACAGTTCGGCATGGTGGTTGATCCAGGCCGTGCCACATTCGAGCCGCTCGGCGACCGCCTCGGCCCGATCGAGGTCGGTGCTCCACACGGAGCCGCCCAGTCCGAAACGGGTGCCGTTGGCCGCGTTGACGGCTTCGTCGAGGCTCCGATATGGCAGCACCGGCAGAACCGGTCCGAACTGCTCCCCAGTCACCACCGGATCGTCGGGTGGCACGCCGGTGAGGATCGTGGGAGCGAAGAAGTATCCCGGTCCGTCCAGCCGGTGGCCGCCGGCCGCCGCCCGGCTGCCGGCCACCAGGGCCTGCTGGGTGGCCTGCTCGATTCGGGCCAGCTGGGGGGCGTTGTTGACCGGCCCGAGCTGGGTGTCCGGATCGAGGCCGGACCCGACGACGACGGTCTTCGCGCGGTGGGCGAGGGCCTCGACGACCTCGGCGTGGAGCCGGGCCGGCGCGTAGACGCGTTTGACCGCCATGCAGACCTGCCCGCAGTTGCGAAACGCCGTCCAGAACAGCCGCTCCGCGATCCGGTCCACGTCGACGTCGTCCAGCAGGACGGCCGCGTCATTGCCGCCCAGCTCCAAAGTGACCCGGGCGAGTGAGACCGCCGCTGCTTCGGCGACGGCCCGCCCGGTGGACACCGAACCGGTGAAGGTGACGTGTCGGATGCCCGGATGGGACGCGAGACGGGCACCGAGGGGTTCGCGGCCGGTGACGACGGTCAGCACGTCCTCGGGTAGCACGGTGGCAAGGACGGAACCGAGCAGCCGGGTGGCCAGAGGAGTGAACGGGGAGGGTTTGAGGACCACGGTGTTGCCCGCCGCGAGCGCGGGCGCGAACTTCGCCGCCGCGAGCTGGAGGGGAAAGTTCCACGGCACGATCGCGGCGACGGGCCCGAGGGGACGCCAGCGGATCTCGCTGCGCATCGGCCGGCCGTCGACGATCCGCCGGGTCCGGGGGGCCAGGTCGGCGAAGTAGCGCAGACGGGCCGCAGTCCGGGCGACCTCCGCGTACGACTCGGCCAGGGGCTTGCCCTGTTCCCGGGTGAGCAATCGGGCGAGATCGTCGCCGGCTGTTTCCACGGCATCGGCGGCCAAGCGCAGAGCGGTGATGCGGGCGGCCGGGTCGGCGCGCCAGCCGTGCCAGGCCCGGCGGGACCGGTCGACAACGGCGTCCAGCGCGTCCGGCTGCTGGTCGGGTGCCTCGTCGAAGGCCTCCCCGGTGGCCGGATCGACGACGGGGAAACGCGCGGCCCGGCGTCCGGGGACGCGGTCGGGCTCGGAGGCCGGCATGCCGGCGGTCAGCTCACGGCGGTGACGCCGGCGGTGTACTCCCGGGCATGCCGGTTCATCTCCGCCCGGAAGGCGGCCACCAGATGCGGCCGGATCCGTCCGGCATTGCGGTCGCCGCCCTCGCAGACCGCTCCGCGGACCCCGACGATGTCCGTGCCGATGCGGGTCAGCGGACCGAGGTCGGCCTGCGTGACACTGCCCGCGAGGGCCGCGAGCAGACCGGATGCGTGGGCCAGCCGGACGAACTCGGCGCACAGGTCCGGCGGAACGTGATCGAACAACCGCGTCCCGTCCTTGATCGCGGTGTCGAGCATGGCCGCGTCGGCGCCGGAGCGGGCGGCGATGTCAGGCAGGGCGAGCGGATTGGCGCAGCCGATCCGGTGGGCGTCGGCATAACCCGAGGCGACGACGAGCGCATCGGGGCGGTAGTCCTTCACCGCCCGGACGACCGCGCGCATGACCTCGATGCCCTGATCGGGCGTCGTGCATCCGTAAAGGCCGACCTTGATGTACGTGGCGCCGGAGACGACCGCGCCGAGCGCGGCCTGAGCCACCGTGCCGGGTTTGTACGGGACATCCCCCACCGTCGCGGACACCGGCTTGTCCGCCGGTACCACGTCGCGGATCTCCCGGATGACCCAAGGGAAGTTCGCGCCGAGGGAACCCTCGTCAGGCTTCTTGACGTCGACGATGTCGAGATGCTCCGCCGCCTTCGCGCAATCGAGAGCCTCCTCGACACCGTCCGGGGAGATGAGAAGCAACACCGTGAACTCCTTCCGCCGCCAGTCCGCCCGGCCGAGGGACGGCGGACCGCGGATCACCTGGTTCATGGTTCATGTGCGGTGTGCTCATCATTTCCGTCACCCATCGGAACCGGTAGGGCGCACAGAGTGCCCATTGGGCGCTCACGCTCACGTATGGCGCGCCGTACATAGCGCAGCAAAACGGTCGCATTAGCAATGTTTCGCCCGACTGGCGAACGTCTCGCGAAATAAGTGGCAACTAGTCTGCTTTTGTGACAACTAGGCGTCGTTGTCCTAGCTCAGACATCAGCCGCAAAGTAGCGGGGTAATCACGTGCTCGCCGCCGTGGCGGCCTGTTCGTCGTGTTCACGCAACATCCGCATGACGGTGGCGGGCGAGGGGTGTTGGCCTCTCTTCGCGCCCCTGGTGATGACGAGCCGCTTGGCGATGTCGCGCAGGCTCATCTCCTGGTCGCGTAGGTGCAGGGCCATGGGCAGCATGGATTCGTCCGCGACGCTGGCGCCGCCGATGGTCTTGCCGCGCTTCCGCGCGGACTCGTGACCTTCCAGGGTGCGGTCCCGGGTGTACTCGCGCTCCATACCAGACATGGCCGCGAGTACGGTGAACACGATGCCGGAGGGGTCGTGCGAGCCCTTCAGTTCCCCGGTGAGGAACTCCAGCCCGACGTTGCTAGCCTTCAGCTCCTCGGCGAGCATGGCGAGTTCGATACCGCGGCCGAGTCGCTTGTGTTCGTGGACGACGAGGGTGACAGCGACGCCGGAGGGGCGGATCTCACCAGCAAGCTTTACGGCGGCCTCCAGCTCGGGGCGCTTGGTCGCACGGGTGGAGATCTTCTCCGAGAAGACCCGGGTGACCCCGGCCTCGGCGAGGGAGTCGAGCCGCGCGTAGAGGGACTGCCGGGCGGTCGGGGCGCGGGCGTATCCGAGGCGGACGTGCCCGACCGGTTCGGCGCCGGCGCCTGCGGGACGGGGCAGCTCGGTCCAGGCCGAACCCGGCTTACGTACGGCGGGGGTCGGCACGCTGAGCGCCTTGGCGAGTTGGGGTACGAGGCGGAAGCGGGCGGTGTGGTACTGGATCGCCACCTTGCCCTTGCCGGTGCGGCATGGGGAGCCCGCCGGGCGGCGCAGGTTGACATCGGGCAGGCGTGCGATTCCACGCGCTTGAAGTCGTCGCTCACACCCCAGGCCGTTTCATGAGGGTGTTTCAGACGCCCAGCTGTTTGCAACAACTCATGAAACATGATCGCCGCAGGTGGACCGTCGGGCGGCCGGGTGTTTCACGAGCGACCACCTATGAAACAGAGGCTGCCGGATGGGATAGATGGGCATCCCCCCCTGAAATCCCTCGACCGTCCACAGAGGATGTCAGGCGGCGAACACTTGGGAGTCGTCGGCGAACGCCTTGAACTCCAGGGCGTTGCCGGCAGGGTCGAGCAGGAACATCGTCCACTGCTCGCCGGCCTCGCCCGCGAAGCGCACGTAGGGCTCGATGACGAAGTCGGTGTCCACGGCGCGCAGCCGGTCGGCGAGCCGGTGGAAGGCGTCGACGGTCAGAATCAGCCCGAAGTGCGGTACCGGGACGTCGTGGCCGTCAACCGGGTTGTGTATCCGTTCGGCGCAGGCCGGGGCGAGGTGGGTGACGAACTGGTGGCCGTGCAGGTTCCAGTCCACCCAGGTGTCGGCGCTGCGGCCCTGCTCCAGGCTGAGGGTCCCGCCGTAGAAGCGGCGGGCGGCGTCGAGGTCGTCGACCGGGACGGCGAGGTGGAAGCGGGGAACGGGGGAGGCAAGATCGGACATGGGCCTGGTGTTCCTTCCGTGCGGCGTGGAGTGCCTGGTGCTTACCAGTTCTGACGGGTGGGGGAAATGATCAGGTCGTCGACGGTGACGCCGGCGGGCTGGTCGAGGGCGTAGACGACGGCGTCGGCAATGGCCTCGGGGCTGATGCCGATGGTGTTGAGCTCCTGGGCGGCCTTGCGTCCGGCGAGGTCGGTGACCTTGTCGGCCCAGCCGGTGTCGATGACGCCTGGGCTGATCGTGGACGCCTTGATGCCTTCGCGGACGCCGAGTTCCTTACGCATGGACTCGGTCATGGCCTGCACGAAGAATTTCGTCGCGCTGTAGACACCGGCGCCGTCGCCGACCTGGTGGCCGGCCACCGAGTCCATGTTCAGGATGTGGCCGGACTTCTGGCGGAGCATCACGGGCAGGACGGCGTGGACGCCGTTGAGGTAGCCGCGGATGTTCACGTCGAGTATCCGGTTCCAGTCGTCGAGCGCGCGGTCCTTCCAGCACGAGAAGAGCATCAGTCCGGCGCTGTTGATGAGGACGTCGATACGCCCGTAGGTGTCGACGGCGAAGTCGGCCAGCGCGTGCATGTCGGTGACGTCGGCGAGCCGGGCGGCGGCAGTGCCGCCGGCCTTCTCGATGTCGGTGACCAGCTGGCCGAGGTCTTCCTGGCCGCGGGCGGCGGCGACGATCTTGGCGCCGTGGGCGGCGAGGGCCTTGGCGCTGACGGCGCCGATGCCGGAGGAGGCGCCGGTGATGACGACGACCTTGTCCTGAAGGTGGTTCAGGGGGAGCTCCCGGTGCGGTGGTTCAGCGCGCCTTCCCTGGTGAGGGCGGCGCGGCGGAGGCTGTGGCGGTACGGAGTGGGGGGTCAGTGCTTGCGGCGTGTGACGGCGTAGGCGTACTGGTCCGGCCAGGTCGGCTCGGCGTCGAGCGTGAGCGCGGCGTGCTGGGCCCAGTAGGGGTTGCGGAGCAGTTCACGACCGAGGAAGACCGCGTCGGCCTGCCCGCTGGTGAGGATGTCCTGCGCCTGCTGCGGTTCGGTGATGATGCCGACGGCGGCGGTGGGGATGCCGGTGGACTGGCGGGCCTGGGTGGCGAAGGGGACCTGGTAGTTGGGTCCGGCGACGATCTTGGCGTCGCGGACCATGCCGCCGGTGGACACGTCGAGCAGGTCGACGGCGCGGGCCTGGAGTTCCTTGGCGAGGCGGACGGTGTCGTCCCCGGTCCAGCCCTTGCGGGTGTCCTCGGGGTTCTCGGTCAGCCAGTCGGTGGCCGAGGTGCGGAAGAACACCGGCAGGTCCTCGGGCCACACCGTGCGGACCGTTTCGACGACCTCCAGGGCGAAGCGGATGCGGTTCTCGAAGCTGCCGCCGTAGGCGTCGGTGCGGTGGTCGGAGGCCGGGGAGAGGAAGGAGTTGATCAGGTAGCCGTGGGCGCCGTGCACCTCGGCGACCTGGAATCCGGCGGCCAGCGCGCGCCTCGCGGAGTCGCGTACCAACTGCTGGATCTCCTCCACGGTCAGCTCGTGCGGGCCAGCGAGTCCGTCGTAGGCGATCGCGCTGGGGGCGACGGGCTGCCAGCCGCCCTCGGACTCGGTCAGGTAGCGGTCGGACAGCCAGGGCTTGTCCACCGACGCCTTGCGGCCGGCGTGCGCGAGCTGGATGGCCGGGACGGCACCATGGGCCTTGATGGCCGCGGTGAGGCGGGTGAACGACTCCTGCTGGCGGTCGTTCCACAGGCCAAGGTCCCAGGGGCTGATGCGCCCGTCGGGTCGGACGCCGGTGGCCTCGGCCATGACCAGGCCCGCGCCTCCCGCGCCGCCCGCGGCGCGGGAGGCCAGGTGGGTGAGGTGGAAGTCGGTCGGCGCACCGGTGTCCGGGCCTTCGGGGGCGGCGGAGTACATGCACATCGGGGACATCCACACCCGGTTGGGTATCGACAGGGATCGCAGGGTGAGGGGGGTGAACAGGGAACTCATGCGGGGGCGCTTCTTTCGTGATCGGTGATCCGTGATCGGTGTCGTCGGACGGGGCGGCTGCCGTCCGGTGTCAGGCGAGGAGCGTGTGGAGGCCCGCGAGGGCGGGGGAGTAGGCCGCTTCGAGGACCGTGGCGGCTTCCTGGGCGCTGGTGCCCTCGGCCGGGTCGAAGGTGGCGTGCCAGCTGAGGAAGGCGCCGCCGGTGTCGGCGACGGGCTGGACGTGCAGCGTCGAACGGTAGCCGCGGACTGGCAACGGTGCCTCGACGATCTTGTAACTCAGCTTCCGGTCGACCTCGTCCAGGCCTACGAGCCGTTCCCGGTAGATGCTGCCGTCCACCCCGGTGAGAAGGCGGACCGCACCGGGGGTGAGCCCGTTGCCGCCCCTGGTGATCTCGCTCGCCCGGATGGCCGGGTGCAGTCGGGCAGGCCGTTGAACTGCCGGACGACTGCCCATGTCTCGTCTGCGAAGCTGGTGAAGACGGAGCTCCAGTACGCCTGTGCCATCAGGCGGGCAGACGGGTGTCGAGGACGAAGTTGGTCTCGATGAGCTGGCCGGGGAAGAACAGGTGGACCACGCCGATGGTGCCTTCCGCCGGATCATGGGGAGCGGGGAGGTATGGCTCGCGGAGGCTGCCGATCGTGTGGCCGGGGCCTGGGAGCTCTGGTGGGAGGACGAGGACGCCTGGGGGCCGCAGCCGCCGACGGCCGGCTACGTGCACCGGCTGATGGTGGACTGCAGAAGTGTCCCGCCCGGGACAGGGCGGCAGCTTCTGCGTGTCGCGGAGCGACGCGTGACCGAGGCGGGCCGACCGTTGGTTCGTCTGGACTGCCTGGCCACCAAGACACGCCTGACGGCGTACTACCTCAACGCCGGCTATCGCGTTGTGGGACGCAAGGAGGGTAAACCGCAGCCGGGCGGTATGCCCAAGTCGTTCATGCTCCTCGAAAAGTCCGTACGGGATGAGTTGAGGTAGGCCAAGCGGCGAGGGCCTCAAGACGCTCAACGAGCCGGCCGCGTGCGAAGCGGGCTCCGACGCGGACGAGGCCAACGAGGGTGGAATCCGTTCACGGCCCCGCCTGCGGGCCTGGGCAGACTCGACGATCTTGAAGACCATGGCCAGGGCGGCGGCCGCACTGCCGACGCGGGTAAGACCCGGTGCCCGGAGACGCCCCAGCCGACGGCGATCAGCGTCTCGCGGCTGCCCCCACCCGGCAGAGAAAGACCAACCGATCCACGGGTGCCCGCGTTGGACGCGGTGGAGCTTCCCGGCGACGGCCGTCGCGGCCGTCCGGGCGACGGTGGTGGTGCGGCCGACGTGCTGAAGGCGTCCCTCCCCGTCTACCTGCCGAGCAGCAGCGCCCGAAGAGCGGACAGGGGGCCCACAACCGCGCCGACGACCGCCTCCGTCGTCTCGCTCGCGCACGACGTTCGCCTCGATGGTCGACGGGCACAGCGCTCACGGCGTGGACAGCCGCTGTGCGGCGAACATGGACTCCAGCGCGGCCCTGCGCCGCTGGTACGGCCACACGGTGGTGTCGGTCCCGGACAGCCGCGGCAGATCGAACGCGACGAAGTGCGCCGGCCACTCCCTCGCGGCCCGGGCCGCGCTGGAACCGCGCCGGGCGAGCCTGCCCCGCAGTCGCTGGAAGGCAAGTCGCCCAGCGGCGTCCCAGACAATCAGATCGCTGTCCAGCGCGGTGGCGTCGGAGAGTTGCGTGGCTCCGGCCACGATCTCCGGAAACGTCGGCGCCATCTCAGAGCCGCGCCTTGAGCTTGTTGTTTAACGTCTGGCGTCGAACGCGGCTCGAACTTGATCAGAGTTTTCGCAGTTCGGCGGACGTGTGGGCGGCCTTCGCTTGATCCTGTGCTCCGTCACAGAGTGGATCAGCGCGAAGGCCGTGGTCATGAGTGCGGTGTACGAGGGTGTCGGGCGGGATGCGTTCGCGGAAGTGTCGCGCTTCCGGTCGGAGTTGTACGCGTGCATGACCGCGCGGGGCGACGCGCTGTTCGAGTTATGCGACGCCTTGCTGTGCTCGGACGGGCCGGTGCGGACGCTGGTCGACCTTGCCCTCACGCCCGAGCACCGGCGCGGCCACGGAGCCCTCTATGGCGGCCTCAACCACGGGCGGATAGACGTCGCCCGGCTGCGTCGTGCGCTGGCTGGGTTTCCGCTGCCCAGGGCTGCGGACGGCCGGCTGGTGCTGGCCGCGGACGTCTCGCCATGGCTGCGGCCGGACGCCAACACCTGCCCGGACCGGTCGTTCTGCCACACCTTCGGCCGGGGAGAGGGTAAGCACCAAATGGTGCCGGGCTGGCCGTACTCGATCGTGGCCGCACTGGAGACCGGCCGCACCTCTTGGACCGCGCTGCTGGACGCGGTCCGGCTGGAGCCCGGCGCCGACGTCGCCGCGGTGACCACCGCCCAGATCCGTGAGGTCGTCGAACGGCTCATCGCCGCCGGCCAGTGGAAGGAAGGCGACCCGCACGTCCTGGTCGTGCTCGATGCCGGATACGACGCCCCGCGCATCGCTCATCTCTTGACCGGACTGCCCGTCGAGATCCTCGGTCGGCTCCGCTCCGACCGCGTGATGCGCCGACCGACCCCTCCACGGATCTACGACCCCAAGGGTGACCGACCGCCCAAGCACGGCGGCGAGTTCATCTTCGGCGACCCTGACAGCTGGGGCACAGCGCAGGCCGTCACCGTCACCGACACTCGCCTCTACGGCAAGGCCACCGCGCAGGCCTGGGACCGGCTGCACCCTCGGCTGACCCGCCGGGCGGCCTGGCTCGACCACGACGGGCCACTGCCCATCATCGAGGGCACCGTCATCCGCCTGGTCGTGGAGAAACTTCCGTCCGGCGGGGTGAACAAGCCAGTGTGGATGTGGTGGTCCAGCACCGGCGCCACCGCGGCGGATGTCGACCGCTGCTGGCAGGCGTTCCTCCGACGCTTCGACCTCGAGCACACATTCCGCCTGCTCAAGCAGACCCTCGGCTGGACCCGGCCACGGCTCCGCAGCTCGGAAGCAGCCGACCGCTGGACCTGGCTCGTCATCGCCGCCCACGCCCAGCTCCGGCTCGCCCGTCCGCTCGCCACCGACCTCCGGCGCCCCTGGGAGAAGCCGGCCGAACCGAACAAGCTCACCCCGGCCCGTGTCCGCAGAGGGTTCAGAAACCTGCACGCGAAGACCGGCTCACCAGCCGGTGCACCGAAACCGTCCAGGCCCGGACCCGGCCGGCCAACCGGGTCGAAGAACCGACACCCGGCCACTCGCCACGATGTCGGCCGGGTCCTGGCCACAGGCCAGTCCTACAGCCGCCCCACCCACCACAAAACCGGGACCAAACCGAGACGCACAGGATGAACTGCAGCCTCAGCGCAGGGGGAATTGTGCAAGGCGCTGGTCCCATTCCTCTGCTGCCCGGACCAGCTCTGCCTGGTCTGTCTCGACCTCGATCACGTATTGATAGAGATCCAGGTTCTCGTCCTGCCGCCGGGGAGGCGCGGCCTCAAGCGAGAGGTGGACCCGCAGCACTCCCGTGCCGTCGTGCCACCGGACCTGGCTGAAGGCGAGGACCGGTTCGAGGAAGGAAAGATCCGGGACAAGGTGCCCTTCCGGGTCCGGCTTCGCGTCCGGCTTACGCCCGTCTGCGACAGCACGCAACCATGAGGACAACTCTCGAGCCTCGTCGACCAGCAGACACGAGTCCGTGAAGGACCAGTTGGCCGCCGGAGTGGTGACTTCGGCCCCAATGACGAGCCAGTTGTCGTCCCAGCGGTCACCACTGGCCACTGGAAACTGGTAACGGAGCGGCCGCAGGCCGATGCCGCCTGCTCGATCAGTAAGTCGCACTGCCGAAGGATGCCACGTCCCGCAGCACCCGCCGGACGTTAAACGACAAGGTGAGTGCCTGTTTCTGATCCCCGGCTCTGAGCAGCGCTGGGCATGCTGGCGTGGTGTCCCAGGGTGCGGCCTTGTGGATCTTTAACCGGGCTGGGCACGTCGGCAGGTTCCGGTGAAGACGCGGCCGAGTTGGTCGTCCAGCGCGGCGAGGATCGCCGGTTTCGGTGTGCCGTCGGGGTCGATGTGCATGTGCAGGGCAAGTCCTTCGGTGTACGCAACGATTTGCAGGGCCTGGTCAGCCGCGTCGATTTCCTGAGCGACCTCTCCGCATACCGTGCCATTGCCGATGGCCTGGGCGACGCGTGAGCGGATGCCCACGAGGGTCTCTCTCTGGACGGCGGCCAGGTGGGCGTTGTGCGCGGCCTGGTCTGCAAAGGCGAGACGGACCAGGAACTCGGCGCGGCGGGCGTCGTCCAGCGGCATGAGCTCGGCCAGCGCCTGCCGCAGCATCTCGGCGATGGTGCAGCCCTCGGCCTCGCCTCGGTTCACCAGCTCGTCCACCCGTGCGGTGAAACGCCCGTTGACGCGCGTGAACGTGGCCAGCAGCATCTCGTCCTTTGCCGTGAAGTAGTGCTGCACCAGGCCGACGGACATGCCCGCTTCTGCGGCGGTCCGCGCCACGGTCACGGCGGTGAGGCCGTGTCGCACGATCAGGCGTTGGACGGCGTCGGTGATCTGCCCGTGTCGGGCGTCATGGTCGGCAACTCTCGGCACGTGAGGACGGTATCGCATGCTATAACCGTACGTCTATATTACTACCGGAGAGGGTCCTTGTGATGATCCGGCGAAGCTCAACCCGCTTGTTAGCCCTGGGGCTTGCTCTTGCTCTCCTGCTGCCACCCGGTATGGCCACCGCGGGCCAGGCCAGTGACGGACAGACGGCCGGCAGCCGCCGTGACTTGGCCCTGCAGGCCCTGGCCGACCAGGTGGTGGCGGACCCGAACCCCAACCCAGGCGCTTTCCTGCTCGCCCGACGTGGTTCAGACGACCGCTTCGGCGCGGCTGGCGTCACCGACCGTTCCGCCGGCACGCCGATGACACCGGACCTGAAGTTCCGCACCGGGAGCGTCACGAAAACTTTCACCGCAACGGTCGTCCTGCAACTCGTCGCCGAGCACCGGTTGCGACTCGACGACACCGTGCAGAACCTGTTGCCCGACCAGGTCCGCACCGACAACGCACTGTCCGGTGCGCCCGTCACTGTCCGCCAGCTGCTCAACCACACGAGCGGGCTGTACGACTACATCGAGGGGCTGCTTCCCCACTTCCGCAGGCTCGACCAGTACTGGCCCCGCGACCAGCTGATCAGCATCGGTCTTGCCCAGCCCCGGTACTTCCCAGCTCCCGGCACCCGGTTCCGCTGCTCCAACACCAACTACTTGCTACTCGACCTGATCGTCGAACGGATCACCGACCGCGACCTGCGCACCAACCTCGAACGCCGCATCTTCGCCCCCCTCGGGCTGCGCGACACTTCGTACCCGCTGGCACAGACCGCCATCGACGGAGCCCATGTACTCGGCTACGCGGACATCTCGCTCCTGTTGCCGAACGCGCCGGACGCAACCCGGTTCGACGTCACCGCGTTCAGCCCATCCGAGGCTGGCGCATCGGGCGCCCTCGTCTCGACTGCGGCCGACATCGCACGCTTCTACCGGGCCCTGCTGCAAGGATATCTCCTGCCCCCAGACATGCTTCGTCGGATGTTCACCGGGACGGTCCCCACAACCGGCAGCGCCCCGCCCGCTGTCGCCTACGGACTGGGTGTCTACGTCTACGCCACCAGTTGCGGTCGTGCGTACGGCCACGGCGGCAGCGCATCCGGTTACCTGACCTTCGCCCTCAACAGCCGCGACGGGCGCGACCAACTCGTTGCCCACACCAACTGGAACTCGTTCGCCGACACCGGGATCGACGAGCACTTCTGGGCTGCCTTCCAGCTGGGTTACTGCGGAAGGCCTGGGTAGATCCCATCGGAGCCAGATAGTAAGACCATGCCCTACATGGTCAGTTGGTCGTTGTGTTCGCCATGGGGAGCGGACAGTGGGGATGGATCGTTCCGGACGGGCTGTGGGAGATAGCGAGGCCGTTATTGCCGCCGGTGAGGGTGTGGCCCCAAGGGGGCGGCGTTGCGAACATCGATGATGAGGCAGTCTTCGCGGCGATCATCTACGTCCTGGTCAGTGGCTGCGCCTGGCGGGTATTGCCGCCGTGCTTCGGGGCGTCGAAGTCGACCGTGCACCGCCGGTTCGTCATCTGGTCGAGAGCCGGGGTGTGGGGCCGACTGCATCAGAAGATGCTCCAGCTCCTGGATGAACGGGACTTGATCGACCTGTCCCGGGCGGTCCTGGACTCCGCGCACGTCCGCCCTAAAAAAGGGGCGAACTTGCAGGTCCGAGCCCCGTGGACCGGGGCAGGCCAGGTTCCAGGATGCACGTCCTGTCCGACGCGGACGGACTGCCCCTACGCGTCGGGTTCTCCGCGGCCAACACCCACGACAGCCAGGCCCTGAAGCCGATGCTGTCCCATTTCCACATGGGACACGAATCCCACGCGACCGAATCCAAACCGGTCTGCCTGCATGCCGACAAGGCGTACGACGTCCCCCACCTGCGGCGATGACTCTGGGGCAAACGCATCGGGGTCCGCATCGCACGCAAGGGCATCGAGTCCAGCGAACGACTCGGCCGACGCAGATGGGTCATCGAACGCACCATGTCCTGGCTGACCGGCTACCGCCGCCTCAATCACCGCTACGAACGCCACCCCCGCAACTACCTGGCCTTTCTCGGACTCGCAGCCGCCCTCTGCTGCTACAAACGGTTCCTCAAACTGACCATGTAGGACACGGTCTTAGGGCGATGCACAGTTTGCCTATAAGGTATAGGCACATGCCTGCTTGTCGTAGGCAGACTGGGAGAAGGTGATGGTTGTGGTTCGAGCAGGACTGAGCCCGGAGCGGCTGACGCTCGCTGGTGCGGAACTCGCCGATGAGGCCGGTTTCGGCCAGGTGACCCTGTCCGCGCTCGCCCGGCGTTTCGACGTGAAGCCGGCGAGCCTGTACGCGCATGTGAAGAACTCCCACGATCTCAAGACCCGGATCGCGCTGTTCGCGCTGGAGGAGCTCGCCGACCGGGTCGCCGACGCCGTGGCCGGGCGCGCGGGGAAGGACGCCCTGACGGCCTTCGCGAACGCCTACCGGGACTACGCCCGGGTGCACCCCGGCCGGTACGAAGCAGCGCGCTACCGGCTCGACCCGCAGACCGCCGCGGCCAGCGCCGGCGTCCGGCACGCGCAGATGACTCGGGCGATCTTGCGTGGCTACGAGCTGGCTGAGCCGGACCAGACGCACGCGGTCCGCATGCTGGGCAGCGTCTTCCACGGCTACGCCTCCCTGGAGGCAGCCGGCGGCTTCGACCACACCGGCATCGCCGCGCAGCAGTCCTGGGCCTGGACCCTGGACTGCCTCGACACCGCATTGCGAAGCCGGTCCACCCCCTGACCGGTCGCGTCACCCGCGACGGCTTCTCCATACCGACCCGGCAACACCCCACCCCAGAATGAAAAGGCTTGAGGCAATGAGCACCGAACAGAAACTGATCACCACCCCCATCACCGCCGACTTCCTGCACGGACACCTCGACGTGGAAGCGACTGCCCACGGCCTGCTGCCGCACCGGCTGCCTGCCCGGGCGCGCTGCCAGATCCCCGATGACCTGCTGGCCGTGGCCGAGGCGCAGCCCTCCGGTGTCCGGCTGGCCTTCCGTACGAGCGCCACCACCATCCGCCTGGACACCCTGCCGACCAAACGCGTCTACCAGGGCTTCCCGCCCCAGCCGGACGGCGTCTACGACCTCCTGGTCGACGGCCGCCTCACTGCCCAGGCCACCGTGGACGGCGGGAACCTGCGCACCATCACCGACATGCAGACCCAGACCGCGGAATTCACCCCGGGCCCCGTCGGCACCGCCCACTTCACCGACCTCCCCACCGGCGAGAAGGACATCGAGATCTGGCTCCCACACGCGGAGATCACCGAGGTCGTCGCCCTGCGCAGCGACGCCCCCGTCGAGCCGGCCCCGAAGACCGGGCGCCGGGTGTGGCTGCACCACGGCAGCTCCATCAGCCACGGATCCAACGCCGTCTTCCCCAGCACCATCTGGCCCGCGCTGGCCGCCTCCGCAGGCGATGTGGAGCTGATCAACCTCGGATTCAGCGGCAGCGCACTGGTCGACCCCTTCACCGCCCGCGCGATGCGCGACACCCGCGCAGACCTGATCAGCCTCAAGCTCGGCATTAACGTCGTCAACGGGGACACCATGCGCCTGCGCGCCTTCGCCCCCGCCATCCACGGCTTCCTCGACACCATCCGCGAGGGCCACCCCGCAATCCCCTTGCTCCTGGTCTCCCCTGTCTTGTGTCCGACCCACGAGAACACCCCCGGACCTCTCATGCCGGACCTCTCCAGTGGAACCCTGAAGTTCAAGGCCACCGGCGATCCGGTCGAGACCGCCGCCGGACGGCTGACGCTCACGATCGTCCGCGACGTCCTGGCCGACATCGTCAAGCAGCGGTGCGCCGAGGACCCCAACCTCCACTACCTCGACGGACTCGACCTCTACGGCGAGAGCGACCACGACGAGTTCCCCCTGCCGGACGCGATCCACCCCAGCCCCGAAGGACACCGCCGCATCGGCGAGAACTTCGCCAAGCTCGTCTTCGCAAACAACGGGCCCTTCGCCATCACGACTGGCTGACCCGGACACCCGTGACCGGCGGGGAGAGGGAGATGGCTGGCTCCCCCGTACCGCACCACCCCGTAGGCGAACAGGACTCGGCCACACATTCTGGGAGTTACCCCTCCTCCTCACCGTCCTCGGGCGCATCTGGATCACGTCATCGCGAAGACGCTCGGCTATCACGACAAGACAGCCACCCGCCTGGTCACCGAAGCCGGAGGAACATGGTCCACCTGGGCCTGGGCGCCCGGGACCACCTCGAACCGGCGGTGCAGACCCGCCAGTTCGCTCGGACTGATGCCGAGTTCCTCGGCGATCCGCGGCCGGGCCTCCTGCAGATAGATCTTCACCCGCTGGTAGTTGATGGTGACCCCGTACTCCGGCACCAGGCGTTCATGGATCACCGACGCCTTCAGCAGGATCTCCGACCGGAGCATCGCGTCGATGAGCGGAGCGACCTCATCGACCGCCCGCCGATGCTGGCGAGCATCCGCCGTCCGCTTCGTCGGCGCGACGGGAGCCTCGCCCGACAAGCGCTTCGTGACCGTGCGGCGGTTCAGCCCGGTCTCCTTCGCGATCTCCCGCAGGCTCATCGCGCCGGACTCATACAGACCGCGAAACCGCCTCAATTCCAGCCATCAATGCGGATCCAAGACCACGTCAGCCGCCCCTCTGCCACCCCAAAACCGACGACAGAAGACTCGCGGCACCCACCCGTCACCGCATCAACTTTGGTGCACTCTCATCCGTACGAGGTGGTGCACGTCCACTTATACGCTGACACACCTCGGCATGCCCGACTTCCGCCGCGATGCCGGGCGAAGCAGCGCTGAGCTTGAAAGCTGAGGCCGGCTGGTCGTCGGCCAGCGAAAGCCGGGCCGCTCATGGAGTGGGGCCTGGCAGGATGCCCGGATGGAGAGCTTGGATGAAATCGCGCCGTTGCTGGGATCACTGGCGGCATCGAGCCATGTCTACTCCAGGTGCGGAGCGATATCCGAGACCACCATCGCGGAGCAGGTCTTCGACCTCGTCATGATCGCGCAGAACGACTGGGCCCATCAGGCCGTCGCGGGCGCGGTCGGCCCCGCGTCTGCCCGTGAGATCGAGGCAGCGTTTGAGCCCGTCGACGCGGCGGGAGCCATCGAGTTGATGACCGACCTGTCGGCCTTCGATCTCGTCTACTCGCGGATCGTTTTCCGGAACCGTGATCACGCGAAGCGGGCGGCCACGCGGGTAGCGAAGCTGCTTGGCCCGGGCGCCAGTTGGGTCACGAACATGGAGGGCATCGGCAACGGCCGCGCGTGGACGCCCGTCACCCGACACGGCATCGATGTCGTCGTTGTCGGAACGAACAGCGAGCAGTTCGCGATACTGCTCGCGCTGGGTGACGACTAGCGGGAGCCAGGCCCCTCACCTGGGCTGATGGCCAGCCTGGCCGGACGATCAGGCTATGACTCGGGCCGCTCGTAGTGGGAGCATGCACGTCATGCACTCCTGGGATTCGCTGACGATCGCCGAACAGACACTCATGCGTCGTGCCATCTCGGGGTACTCCCTGGCCGGGTTGGTCCAGAACTACGGCGTGGCACTGCGCTGGGCCGGTGCTGCACAGGCTCCGCCCCTGCGCAGCTTCACCGAGGACGAGCAACGCGCCCTGGTCCCGCAGCTCGCTGGCCTGGCCCTCGACCTCGCCGAACGCGGGCTGCTGACCGTCCACGAGGGGGAGAGCCACGGAGGTGTCGCCCCTGTCCTGGTGACAGGGCCCGAACTCCACGAGGTCCTCACCGATCCGACGAACTGGCTGTGGACTGCCCGCCCCCGCCGCCGCTTCAGCCTCGCCGCCCCGCAGTCCGTGCGCGAGCACTGGTTCGACGGCGCGCATCCGACTGCCGACACCAGCGCGCTTCCCACCTGGGACGAGCTGAGCGTTGAGGAACGCGAAGTCCTGGTCTGCGCGGCCGAGGCGAGCGGCATGCTCACGGGGGCGTTCGGCATCTGGGAGGATCCGCCGGACGACCTGGACAACGCCGAGCGCCTTGCCTGGGTGGACCGGCAACTCGCCCCGCTGCACCCCTTCGTCCGCAAAGGCTGGATCGAGGTCCAGCACTGCCCCGACGAACGCAGCGATGCCTTCACAGTGATCCCCCTCGACGGACTCCGCACTGCCCTCACGGATGCCGCCATCCGCTACGAAGGCGATCAATGGGGCATTGGCGTCGGCTGTATTTTCACCTACGCGGGACTGGCCGTCTGGCGCGGTGGGTGGAGCAGCGAATGGGGACGCCGCCTCAACTTCGACTGATCCCTCCCCGCCGACGCACCGCAGTCAGCGTCGTCCACCCTTGTCCCACGACACCCAGTCACGGCGCCCCGGCAGGAGCCGGCGGCGCGACACGCCCGGACACTCCTGGGCACGCCCGGACACTCCTGGGCACGCCCGGACACTCCTGGGCGCCGAGACTGTTACCCACTACTTTTAGCAACTCGCCTATGAGCGGCCCCGTCGGTCCGTGAACTGGGTAGTTCGGATAAGCCTGCATCCGTTGCCCCGTGCTCCAGCTCGATCCGCAGCAGCGGCCCCGCCTCATCGAGATCATCCGCAATCTCCGTGAGCGCATCACCGAGCCCGTGCCAACGGCTGGCTCGGCGAGGCCGAAGGACTCCAGGTCAGCCTCAACACCGCCATGGCCAAGCTCACCAGTCTCAACCGGGCTTCCACTGACGGCCGTCCTCAGCTCGTCGATCTTGGAATGCAGCTCTTCACGAATCTTCCGTCCCAAGTACCGAAGCCATTCGATGACAAGGAGCCTTCATGACCACCCCTCACCACAGGAGGGCGGGGTCCCTTCAACCAAGGCCCATCGGGTACGGCCGCCCCCACCCGTGCAGGGCTCACCGGTTCGCCAGCATTCCCGGGCGCTCCGAAACGCGCCAAGTAGTGCCACACCTTCTTGACCGCCTGGGGGTCATAACGGCCGTCACGTGCCGCATCTCCGACGATGCGAGGATCGAGCATGCCGCCGACGGCGATCTGCATGCCCAAGTCGACGTGCTCCTGACCGCGATAGTCAGGGTGAAGGCAGAGTTCATCGATCCCCAGGCGGAATCCTGGGTGCCACTCCACGGGGCAGCCAAGACGCAGCGCCGCAGCTTCGACGGCTGTGCCTCTATAGCACGAATCCAAGACCAGGGCCTCCACGTGACGGTTCAGGCGGACTGGTCCATGTACTTGGGCCTCGATGTAGTCATCAAGGTCGTCTTGGCTGTCGGCCAGGGCAAGATCGATGAGTCTCATGCGGGTGGCGACACCGAAATCCGAGGGTTCGAAGAAGCTGTCCGGATAACAGAACGTGGTCCGCGCCGTTGTCCGAACAGTCAGCCGGAAGTGAGCGGAACCGAACCGTGGCGCCCCGCCGGCCAGCTTGCGGCGGAAGTTCAACGCCCCGTAGACGGGCCGCTCGTGAGCAGGTGCTTCGTCGTACGCTCCGTGGAAGATTCGGCTCTCCCAGATCCACCTGTCTCCGCCGGGATGTGCGGTCAGCCCACCGTTGCTGGTCCCCGTGACGAACTGCGATCGGTAGAAGCCATCGTCAACCAGAGCGTCCAGGATCGGCTTGCCGTGTAGGAGACGGTCGGGGTGGAAGTTCAGAGTCACTCGCAGCGTTGGGTCCATCGGCGGGCCCGACGCCAGCGCCGCGATGTGACGAAGGGTCCGTTCCTGGGGGGTCTGGGAGGCTTCCGAGCTCATCCGCGCAGTGTCCCCCAATCCGATCAACCAGTGCATGCGGATTCCACTGCGGCCGACTCGCACCACTGATCGTCAAGGCGCTCCCGTAGTCCGGAAAAGGGCCTGCGGTTTGGTCCAAATCATCGGCCAACGCATCCGTGACCTGGGCCGGGACACCACGATCGAGCACATGCACGCTCATCTCTCTCCCCCCCGCGCGCTGAAGACGGCCGCATCATGATCGAGTTCTTGGCCTGGAAGAAGCCGTGGTCAACAAGTTGGTACGGGGCCACCAACAGAGCCGTCACCATATGTGCTGCCCGCGGTGAGCCCCTCGATGAACGAGCGGAAGTCACCAGCCAGGACGGGCTCCGAGTCGAGGTCGGTCTCGAACCATGTGACCGAGGGCTCGCCATCTCGCCCGCAGGTTCGGTAGTCGAGCCCAATCCAGCAGTGCCCATCGCCGGAGAGCAGCACCAGTGGTGCTGGCATACCCCACTCCTCGACCAAGTACGGGGAGTCGAGCAACGAGTTCATCCCGGCGCGTCGCCCGATGCCCATCAGGTTGTCGAGGGGAACGTGGTCTTCGCTCCACGAGGTCGGCCGACTGGTGGGGAACGCATCGTGATCAGCAGCCACGCTGCCGCCGTTTTGAACCCGCAGAAGATCAAGCAGGGCCGAGGGCAGCGTCACGCCGAGCAGGCGCTCGGTTTCTCGCACCATCTCGTCCGTCAGAGGCTGCTGGACGCCGTAATCACCGTCACCCCAGAACGTCGCCATGACCTCATCGAATCGCGCCATGGCACGCAGCCTACGGTTCCGCCGCACTGGCCTCAGCTGCAAGATCATTTCTTAGTCCGGAAAAAGGGTGTGGCAGTTGCTGAGGCAGTCGCCCGCCGCGTCTGGAACGCCTGGGGCGGCGCGTACGGTGTCGAGGTCGAGCATCACCACACCGACCGTCCGGTCCTGCCCGCCTCCATCCTGGCCTGACCCGTCCGCAGGCGGAGCCCGGCGACGACGGCCGTCACAGGACCCCTCTCGGCCACCACATAGCCCACAGGGGGGCGGCCTCAGATTCCAGGGCTTGCACGCACGCCAGTGCGGTGCCGCTGGCCCGGGTCAGCGAACCCGCTGCTCGTTCCCGTCAGTCCGGAGTTTCACCGGCTCAGGCGGGTGCGGGGTCCCCATGAGAATTCGAGGTCGTCCAGCAGGACCTCCTCCAGCGACTTGTCCCACCGGCTGCGCAGGAGGAACGGGGTGCTCTCCATCCGCTCGCAGATGATCAGGCTCTCGGGCTGACCGACCAGCATGTAGCGGCCGAACTCGGCCGGCCTACTGTCCGGCCCGTACGCGCGCACCAGCTTCTCCAGTCGCACGCGGTGCTGTTCGGCGAACGCCACCAGGCGCTCCACGTACCCGGTCCGTTCGTCCTCGCTTACCGCGCTGAGGGCCACGGTCAGGATCTCCTCCGACGCCTCGGGGACGAGGAAGTTGTCCGGATCGGTCACGGCCCACGTGCACCGCTGCGCCGCCGCCAGGACCTCCTTCGCATCCAGCTCCGGGGCCGGCTCTCCACGGGGCCTCCTTCGGGGCGGGGCTGCGCCGGTTGCTGGAGATGGGCGAGCAGCAGGGCGCTGGAGGCCGTCACGGATGCGGGGGCAAGAACACGCAGGAGAGACACCCCGTCGGCATCAAGAGCCCGTCTATCCCCGCACCGACTGCACCCACCGGCCAAGGTCCTCGCCCTGGTGCAGGACGTCGCCGGGGATCAGCAGGCAGCTCTCCTCCGGCCTCCAGGCAGAGCCGGACGAGGTGCAAGGCCCGCTGCCAGGCCACCGGCCAACTGGGGCACCAGGAGGGGGCGACGTCCTCCAACTGTTCGCGCCGCTCGTCCGACAGCGCCCCGGCCGGCGATTCCACCGGCAGGCCCTGGGCACGCCGCTGCTCGATCTCCTGCGCCGTGCGGGCGGACACCGGCGCAGACGGAGCCGGGCACTGCGCCGACGTTCCGGGCGAAGCTGGAGCTGGACAGCTTCCACGTCCAACGGAAGGTGGGCAACGGGACGACCGGGGGCAAGGACGAGATTTACTGGACTGTCACCTCCGTCAGCGACAAGGCTCAGGGCCCGCTCTTCAGGTCGCAGGAGTTCGGGTCGGTAGAGGAGAGGGACATCCGCTCCTTCGATTCGTCGAAGCGGGAACGGGTAGTTTTTCGCGACCCCGCCCAGCACCTCTGCGTCGGGAATCCGAAGGGCATCCCGAAGCCGGTGCTCAGCGACCTTCTGGCCACCGCGCTACAGCAGACGAGGACCCCGCTCGGGCGCCTCGCCATCGTCCTGGCTGCCGTCCACGCCGTGCCCCGCCACGGACTCCGCACCGTCTTGACCCGCGACCTGGACCTCGCGCGCAGCACACTCGTCATCCACCGCGGCCTCCTGCGGCACACCCTCTATCTGGAGGAACTCACCCATCGGATCACCGCCGAGTGGCTGGACTACCGCCACCGTCGCTGGCCCGCCTCGACCAACCCCCACTTGCTGATCAGCCAGCGCTCAGCACTCGACCCCGACCATCCCCCCATCGGCAAGACCCTGCTTCGCAGCGACGTACCCCACGGGCTGGCCCTGGTCGGCCTGCGCCAGGACCGCATTCTCAACGAGGCACTCGAGACCGCCGACCCGCTGAGGTTGATGCGCCTGTTCGGCATCAAGGAGGCGGCCGCCATGCCCTACGCCACCGTCGCCCATCCCGAGCGCACGGCCAGACTGCCCAGGTAGCCGACGCGCCGGTCAGTCGGCGGCGACGGTCGCGGGTGCGGCGGTGCCGGAATCGCGAATGCCCATCCGCAGATGTTCCACGTGGTAGAGGGCCTGGTCGAGAAGTTCGGCGACGTGGTTGTCGTAGAGGGCATAGATGATCGAGCGGCCGTGGCGTTCGCCGGTGACCAGTCCGAGGTTGCGCAGCAGGCGGAGCTGGTGGGAGCAGGCGGAGGCTTCCATGCCGACGGCTTCGGCCAGGTCGCTGACCGAGCAGGGTCCTTCCTGGAGCCGGGCCAGGATGTGCAGCCGTGAGGGTGTGGCGAGGGCCTGGAGGGTGGCGGCGACGTCGGCGGTGCCGACGGCGTCCAGGCGCTCGCGGGTGGTGGCGCTGCTGGCGGTATCGGTTCCGTGGCCCATGGGGACATCATACCGATGAAGCATGAAGACCTGTTCATGTATTCCTGTATGGTGAAGATGTTGCCGCATCCGCCCGTGAAGGGTTGTTTTGTCATGCCTTCTGTTCTTGACCAGCGGCCCGCTCCGGCCACCGCCGGGCCACGTCCGGCGCTGCCGAAGCGGCGCACTCGGGTGCTGGCGCTGCCGGAGTCCCGGTGGGCGCTGGCCGCGCTGGTGTTCTTCCTGCTCGCCCTACCGCTGCATCTCCTCGGTGCCCCGGTCTGGCTCTGGGCGCCGCTGTATGCCGCCGTCTACACCACCGGCGGCTGGGAGCCGGGATGGGAGGGTCTGAAAGCCCTGAAGGACAAGACCTTGGACGTGGATCTGCTGATGGTCGTCGCGGCGCTCGGCGCCGCCGCCATCGGCCAGGTTCTCGACGGGGCTCTGCTGATCGTCATCTTCGCGACCTCCGGCGCGCTGGAGGCCGTCGCGACCGCCCGGACGGCGGACTCCGTGCGCGGTCTGCTCGATCTCGCACCGACCACCGCGACCCGGCTCCTGCCCGGTGGCGGGGAGGAGAGCGTCCCCACCGACGCCCTCACGGTCGGCGACACCATCCTGGTGCGCCCCGGCGAGCGGGTCGGCGCCGACGGCCAGGTCCTCGACGGCGCCAGCGACGTCGACCAGGCGACCATCACCGGCGAGCCGCTCCCGGTGGCCAAGCAGCCCGGGGACGAGGTGTTCGCCGGCACTGTCAACGGCACCGGCGCCCTGCGGGTGCGTGTCGAGCGGGATCCGGCGGACTCGGTGATCGCGCGGATCGTGAAGATGGTCGAGGAAGCCTCCGAGACCAAGGCACCCACCCAGCTGTTCATCGAGAAGGTCGAGCAGAGGTACTCGATCGGCATGGTCATCACCACGCTGGCTGTCTTCGCGATCCCGCTCGCTTTCGGCTCCGCGCTCCAGCCGGCCCTGCTCCGCGCGATGACGTTCATGATCGTCGCCTCGCCGTGCGCGGTGGTGCTCTCCACCATGCCGCCGCTGCTCTCGGCCATCGCCAACGCCGGCCGCCACGGCGTCCTGGCGAAGTCCGCCGTCGTGATGGAATGCCTCGGCCAGGTCGACGCCGTGGCCTTGGACAAGACCGGCACCCTGACCGAGGGAACCCCGCACGTCACCGACATCCGCCCGCACCCCGACTCCGGCCTGGACGAAGGCGGGCTGCTGGCGCTGGCGGCGGCCGCTGAGCACCCCAGCGAGCACCCACTGGCCCGCGCCGTCGTCCGGGCCGCCCGCGAGCGCGGACTCCCACTCGCCGAGACGGCCGGCTTCACCTCCACCCCCGGCGCGGGCGTCACCGCCACGATCGACGGTCGCACCATCCAGGTCGGCTCCCCGGTCCGTCTCACCGCCACCAGCGACCCGCAGACCGCCAGCACGGTGCAGGAGCTCGAAGACCAGGGCCGCACCGCGGTCCTCGTCCTGCTCGACGGCGCACCGGCCGGAGTGCTGGGCATCGCCGACCGGCTCCGCCCCGACGCGAAGAGCACGGTGGCCACCCTCACCGCCCTCACCGGCCGGGCCCCGGTATTGCTGACCGGCGACAACGAGCGTGCCGCGCGCCACCTGGCCGCCGAGGTCGGCATCACCGACGTCCGCGCCGGGCTGCTGCCGCAGGACAAGGTGGCCGCTGTCCAGGAATGGGAGGCCGAGGGCCGGCGGGTGCTGGTGGTCGGCGACGGCGTCAACGACGCCCCCGCCCTGGCCGCCGCCCACACCGGCATCGCGATGGGCAAGGCCGGCTCCGACCTCGCCCTGGAGACGGCCGACGCCGTCGTCGTCCGCGACGAACTCGCCACCATCCCCGCGATCGTGGACCTGTCCCGCCGGGCCCGCCGCCTGGTCGTGCAGAACCTCGTCATCGCCGGGATCTTCATCACCGCGCTCGTGGCCTGGGACCTGATCGGCACCCTCCCGCTCCCGCTCGGCGTCGCCGGCCACGAAGGCTCCACCGTCATCGTCGGCCTCAACGGCCTGCGCCTGCTGCGCGAGCGGGCCTGGACGAACTCCCTTGGCAAGGACACCGCGTGAGCAGGCGTGCCCGCCGAAGGCTGGTCGGATGAACGACGGTGACGAGCAGCTGCTGCGTGGCCGGGTGTACGGCCGCGACCACGACGACCCCGGCCCGCTTCCGCACCAGGCGTACGCCGCACTTGTCGGCGGGCCACTGGACGGACTGCTGCTCGGCATCGCGGGCTGGCGGCACGAGGAGATCGACGACGACGTCGCCCTGACCACCGAGCTGGGGCGGTGGCCCCGCGGCCGGGCGCTGTACGACCCGCTCCCCGGCGAGCCGCGCCCGCCGGGCGGCCCGGGTGTGGTGTGCCGCTTCCACTACTCCGGCGACACACCCTGACGTCCGCTGCCTACGGCTTGCCTTCGGTCAGCTGGCTCGCGGTGTTCTCGATCCACAGCAGCGTCCACTCGACGCCGGCCCGCCACCCCGGCTCCGCGCCGTCGTAGCGGCCTTCGGCGTCGGCGCGGATGTTCGCGGCCAGGGCGCGCAGGTCTTTGTGCAGTCCCTGCCGCTTGGCCGTGTCCATGGCCCGGATCATTTCGTCGGTGATGTCACCGGGGCGCAGTGCGCTCATCGCCCTACCTTGGACGACGCCCCCCGCTGATGGCCATATCTCCAGTGCGCTGGCCTGTGACGTGTGGTGGCGATAGCGTCCTGCCTCATGACCACCACCGACACGATCGCGGCCCTGGCGCTGGCCGTCGCGGTCGTCGCTGCTGTTGCCGCCATCGGTTCCTGGAGGGCGGCGCGCAACGCCAACGGGGCCGCGCAGACCTTGTCCCGGATCGAGCAGCAGCGCCTGCACGCCGATCTCACCCCGCACTTCCGCTGCACGATCATCGCCAACGAGGCCCGCTCCACCGCCATGCTGTGGGTCCACCTCGAAGGCCCGCCCGGCCTGCTGTCCCACGGCCCCATCGAGATCACCACCTCCCTGCGCAACGACAACCCGCACCGCGGTGATGGACCTCACCTCGCAGGCACCCCGACTCCCGAAGAGGTCCGCGCCCACATCTGGGGGCCATGGAAGTTCAGCGCGGACGGCCGCGACGACACCGGCCGCACGGTCGCCCCGCAGCAGCTGGCGATCGGCGAGTGGACGCGCTACGGCCTCACCCCCACCACCCCGCCCTTGTGGCCGGCGAGCAACGCGGACGACTGGCGCCGCGACTACGCGAACGAGCCGGTACGCCTGAGCATCACCGCCAGGTCCAAGGGCAGCGAGTGGACCGTGCCGCTGGAAGTCCCGGTCACCATCGAGGCCGCTTCCTGAGCACGGCAGGTCAGGAGTCGGTGATGTGGTCGAAGCCGCTCATCATCGGCGTCAGCTCCTGAGCTTGTCATTTATCCAGTCGGCGGGGCTTGGTGCCCTTCTTGTGATGGGCGGGTCTGGTGTACGCCTCGCCGGTTGCGAGGACCCGTCCCACGTCGTGACGGGTTGCCGAACGGCTGTTTCTTGAACCGAGTGGGCGGCCGGGGCCAGGTCGGGAGGGTTTGGGCGCACGCGCTGGCGTCGGGGTCTGAGCGTAGAGGTTTCTGAACCCGGTTCAGGCGGGGGTCGTGGTCACCCGCGCAGTGTGCCGCCCGGCCTCGGCGGTCCGGGCCGGTTCACCGGCGGTAGCAGTAGCTTAACCACTCTGTTCTGGTGAGCTGAAACAACCAGCCTGGCCCTGCTGGCCAGGGAACTATCACCGCTGATAGCGGCCTGGCCCTACCCGCAGGGCCGGACCTGGGAGACTAGGGATCATGACCGACCGTCGACCGCTCTCGCTGCCCGCCTTCTCCGAGCCCGCTTCCGACGCTTCCGTACCCGCCCAGGCGGGTGGGCGCCGGCTGATGCCGGTCGAGCAGGGCGCCGACTTCCGCCAGCCACCCGGCGAGACCGAGCCCGCACCCGCCCCGGCCCGACGTCCGCTCGCCCCCGGCGGCCTCACCTTCTCAGACCCGGACCGCCATATCTGAGCGCTACCACCACGGGTTGCGCCACGTCCAGGACCAGCTCACCACCTAGCCCCACCGCCCGGTGTGCCAGCGCCTCCACCTGGACAGTGGTCGTAGCCGGCCCGGCTCCCGCCTCGGATACCGTGTTCCTCTACGGGGTGCCACAACGGATGTGACGCCCCCCACCGGAGGTAGTCAGCGTATGAGTTCAAAGCGCAGCAAGAATCCAGCCCTGCCCGTACTTGACGACGCATTCCGACTCGAGTCGGTCAAGAACGCAGAAGAGTCCACCCGTGACTTGGCCGCGCGGCTGGCCACCACCGAGCTGCGCCGCGTTTCCCACCCGGGCCGGGTCACCTGGGAGCCCACCGATCAGGCCGAGCCCGTACCGGTCCCGCCGACTGTGGTCGACGGTGAGGGGGACCTTTGGCTGCGGGACCGGGGCACCGGCACCTGGACCATGCCCGAGTTCAACCCGAAGGAGTTCCCGGCACGCTGTGGCGAGGTTCTGACGTGGAACCAGCTTGCCCGCGAGTTCGGCCCGCTGACCGCACTGGCCGACGACCGCCGCATCGGCGGCGGCCGGCGCTGACCGCGCAGCCTTCTGGGATGACCGCGCCCCTGAAGCGCCCGTTACGGGTAGCTGGGAGCTCCAGCTCACCGCCGAGCTCGACGAGGGCGGCGAGCAGGTGAGCGCAACGTTCAGCGCCTGCTCCACACCGAGCAGCGGCGCGCCCTGCGGTGCCTCTTCGCAGTCCGGCGCGTGCAGCGCCCCCGGCCCGGGCCCCGGGCCGGGGCCCGCCCCTCACGGGCCTTCGCCAGCACCCAGCCCGAAGGCCGACGCTCCCCCGAGGACCTCGCGGACTACCGACATGGACGCCGGCGGAAGGTGCTCGGTGGCGACCTGGTCGTAGTCGACGCCGTCGACCGGCCGCACGTGGTCGGGAGCCCGGACCCACACCCGGTACTCCGCCGCCTCCACGCTGCCGTCCTCGAGGTCCCGGTACGACGGCAGCCCCACGAGGTACACCCAGCCTTCTCGGTCTGCCGCCGCCTCCACAGCCGCGCTACGACCTCCTGCTCCGGGTGCCCGAGGACAGGGTCGGCGGGCAGCACGACCCGCACCGGCACCGGCTCGACTGCGTCGTCGGAAGGGGGCGTCACGGCCCTACCGTAAGCAGCCGCCGTGCCGCACCCTTCTAGGCTCTCGGTGTCAGGCAGACACGATCTGGAGGAGGGGGTAGGGCGTGGCGACGTACAGCGCTGACTACTTGAAGCGGCTGCTGGGCCGCTGTGAAGCGGTTCGAGGAAGTCTTCGGGCGTTGGATGGAGAGCCAGGAGGAGTCGGACCACGTCCAATCGCGCGGGCTGTTCCCCACGGTCTGGCCCAAGGACGGGCAGGACCAGGCGACGGTACGCAGGCTTGAGCTGGATGTGGCGGAGGCTGCGGGCGCCGCTGCCCGGGCGGTCACCGTTACGGGGGCGCAGATCGCCGTGGCAAGGGTCGGCGTCCTTGATCCGATCGAGAACTGGTCGCTGATGTCGGCCCCCAAGGCGCTCTTCACACCCCAGGAGGTCCGCACCACGGCGGCCAGGATCCGGGGTCGCTTGAGCACGATGATCAGCGAGGCGGAGGCAGCGGGGGAGTCAGCGACGCCGGGATTCGCACCCTCCGAACTCCATGAGGTCATCTGGACGGCGGCGGCCGCCCACTGGACGACCCACCAGTACCGGGTCGCGGTGCGCGAGGCGTCGGAGGCGCTGACCGTGCACTGGAAGGAGCGCCTGGGCCGCAATGACGTGACCGACACCTCGTTCTGGCAGCAGACCCTCTCCGCAGGGGAGCCGGATGCGGGCAAGCCCAAGCTCGCCTGGCCCGGACCGGCGGAAGACCAGACGGTCAAGAGCATGCGCGGAGGTTTGGCGCCGTTGGCCGGCGCTCTCAACAACCTCGCGACCGGACTGAACCTCACGGTCAGGAACGTCGCGACGCACACCCGCGACGAACTGACCGAACAAGAGGGCATGGAGCGGCTCGCCGCCTACAGCTACTTCGCACGTCTTCTCGACCAGTGCGAGATCCGGCGCAGCACAGAGGAGACCGAAGGCACGTGAATCGTCCTCACCCGTCGCCCCTTCCTAAGTGGTCTGCGTCGGAAGTCCTTCGGGGGTTGACTTCGAGGTTGGTCGTCGACGTACTCGCTGTCAGTCCTTGGCCCATGTCTCGCTGGTTCGGTGTTCGCTCGGGCTGATCCCGCGCACCTTCTTGAACGTGGCGCTGAGAGCGAAGGCGCTGGAGAAGCCGACCTTGCCGGCCACGGCGCCGACTGTCGCGCCGGGCTCGCGCAGCAGGTCGGCGGCGAGGGCGAGCCGGTGCTCGCGCAGGTAGGTCATCGGGGGCTGGCCGACCAGGGCGGTGAAGCGCCGGGCCAGCGCCGCGCGTGAGACACCTGTCCTGGCCGCCAGGGCCTCGACTGTCCACGGGTGGGCGGGGTCGGCGGTCAGCAGCCGAAGCGCCGATCCGACGAGGGGGTCGCCGTGTGCGCGGTACCAGGCGGGGACCTGGGCGCCGGGGCGGGTGAACCAGGAGCGCAGGGCGGTGATGAGCATCAGGTCCAGCATCCGGTCGAGCATGACCTGTCGGCCTGGCTCGGGGCGGGTGACGTCCTCGAACGCTTCTGGGCTGACCGGGCACGGCCCTTGCCCCGCCCGGACGACGGCGAGCGCGGGCAGCGCCGCCAGCAGCTGCCCGGGCACACCGCGGTCCACCGTGTACAAGCCGTTCAGCAGCACCGTGCTGCCGGCACCCTGGGTGGCGTGTGTGTCCTGTCCGTCCACGGTTGTGCAGCGGCCACCGGGACCGATCACCACACCCGGCTCGGTGTCCGGGCCGTCCGCGATCACGTACGGGGTGCCGCCGCTGAGTACCGCCACGTCCATCGGGTCGAGAAGCACCGGCTCATCGTCCTGGGGGACCACCCAGAGGGGACCCCGAAGCGACACGGCCAGTGCAAGCGGCGAGCCGTCCTCGAAGCGCACTGCCCAGGCGCCGGAGAGCGTTGATTGGTTGAAGACCGCCCCGACGGTCCGTACCCCGTTCAGCAGCTCTGTCAGCGGGTCCGCGCCGGTCGGAGTATGGGGGCCATGCTGGTCAGCGTAGACGAATGCGTATGGACGCGAGCGCGCTCGCCATGTCCGCCGATGACGGCGGCTGGTTCGCTGGAGGGCATGAACAACGAGACGATTCTGGTGACCGGCGCCACCGGCAAGACCGGTCGCCGCGTGCTGCGGCAGCTGCGGGAGAAGGATGTGCGGGTGCGGGCGGCGTCACGGTCCGGTGAGGTGCGCTTCGACTGGGCGGAGCCCGCCACCTGGGAGCCGGCGCTGCGGGACGCGACGGGGATGTACCTGGTCGCCCCGGATCTCGGCAGCCCGCAGGCGGCCGAGAACATCGCCGCCTTCACTTGGCAGGCCACGAGGGCCGGGGTGCGGCGCGCGGTGTTGGTCTCCTTCCCCGATACCGGCGGCCCCGGTCACGAGAGCGTGCTGGCGGCCGAGCGGGCACTGGGCGAGGCCGGCCTGGAGTGGACCGTGCTGCGGCTGCGCTGGTTCTTCCAGAACTTCAGCGAGGACTTCCTGCGCGATCCCGTGCTCAGCGGCGAGGTGCGGCTGCCGACCGGGGACGGCCAAGAGGCGTTCGTCGACGCTGAGGACATCGCCGCCGTCGCCGTCGCCTCCCTGACCGGTGCCGGACATGCCGGACAGGTGTACGAGCTGAGCGGCCCGCGGCTGATGTCCTTCGCCGACGCGGTCGCGGACATCGCCCGCACCACCGGCCGCGACATTCGCTACGTGCCGTTGACACCCGAGGCATATGCCGCCGAACAGCGCGCCCACGGCGTGCCCGAGGAGTGGGTGCAGTTGACCGTCGATCTGTACGCGCACGTGCGCTCCGGCGCTCTGGGCACGGTCACCGATGACGTGGAGAAGGTGCTTGGCCGTCGGCCCCGCGACTTCGCCGACTACGCCCGCACCGCCGCTGGAGAAGGAGCCTGGAACAACTGACGTGTCCTGCCTGAAGGTTTCACCTCATCGGTGAACGGGCGCGCGTACTCGGGGTTGCGCAGCAACTACAGCGCCTTGGGCGATGCCGCCCACGTTCAGGCAGGCACCGCACCAGCAGTCCTCCTTAACGACGGCTGCCCGCTGCCCAGTTGAGCGGGACGGGCGGTCCACTTCTCGTGAACGGCTCTCCCGCGTTGCCTCTCGCTTTCGCACGCCCGATCTTCCTGACCGCCTCCGAGCGTGAGCGGTTGAAGAAGATGGCCTACGGCCACAAGACAGAGCACCGGCTGGGGGTGCGCGCGCAGGTCGTCCTGCACGCGGCCCGGGGCCGTCCCAACGCGCGTATCGTCCGAGAAACGGGGCTGCACCTGGACACCGTCCGCACGTGGCGCGGCCGGTTCGCTGACCAGCGACTGCCCGGCCTGTCCGACCGCAAGCGCCCGGGGCGCCCCGCTTCCTTCACTCCACTGCAAAATGCCCAGGTCAAGGCTCTGGCGTGTCAGTTACCCGCCCGGAGCGGCACGCCGCTGTCCCGCTGGTCGGGCCCGGAGCTGGCCCGCGAGGTCGTCGCCCGCGCGATCGCGGAGACGATCTCCGTCTCCACCGTGCGGCGCTGGCTCAGCCAGGACGCGCTCAAGCCCTGGCAGTTCCAGTCCTGGATCTTCATCACTGACCCCGCCTTCCGGCCCAGGGCCAAGCGCGTGCTCGACCTTTACGCCCGCACCTTCGACGGCACCCCGCTCGGCACGGACGAGTACGTGATCAGCGCGGACGAGAAAACCTCCATCCAGGCCCGCTGCCGCTGCCATCCCACCCTCGCCCCCGGCCAGGCCCGCGCGATGCGCGTGAACCACACCTACGGCCGCGGCGGGGCCCTGGCCTACCTGGCGGCCTACGACGTCCATCAGGCGAGGGTCTTCGGGCGCTGTGAGCCGCGCACCGGCATCGACCCGTTCATGAACCTGGCCGCCAAGGTCATGGGCATCGAGCCCTACGCCCGCGCGAAACGCGTGTTCTGGGTCGTGGACAACGGCTCCTCCCACCGCGGCAAGAAGGCCGCCGACCGGCTGACCGCTGCCCACCCGAACGCGGTGATGGTCCACACCCCAGTGCACGCCTCCTGGCTGAACCAGGTGGAGATCTTCTTCTCCGTCGTGCAGCGCAAGGTCGTCTCGCCCAACGATTTCACCGACCTCGCAGAGGTCGCGGACCGGCTCCGAGCCTTCGAAGACCGCTACAACGCCACGGCACAGCCGTTCCAGTGGAGGTTCACCACCTCCGACCTGGACGATCTGCTGGCCAGACTCGACCAGCACATTGCCGACCGACACGAAGAATCCTCCGCCGCACCGGCCGGCTGATCAACCCCCGAAGGACTTACGACACAGACCACTTAGCTCCCTGAGATGTCTTGACACGTTCGCCGCAGCCGCCGATCAGACCGCGGACAAGGGAGTTTGTGATAAAGGAGCCCGCCCTCCTGCGGAAGGGCGACCGGCGAGGTGGTGCGCGCACCGGATGCACCCGGTGCGGACGGTGTGGCGCACCGCCTGGGAGTGGCGCGCACCCGATGCGCGCGGCGCGGTGTACGGTGCTCCGCGCCTGGACCGCGCGCTGAAGAAGGTCGCCAGGCAGGGAGGGGAAGTCGTCCTGATCGACGGCACCCTCATCCCCACCCAGCGCCGCACCGGGAAGGCCGACCGGCGGAACTACTCCGGCTGTGATGATGGTCGTGTCGCTTCGGCCGTGGCCTGACTCGTACTCTGGCTGGCTGCTTGTGCCTTGTGTTTGATCTGTCGGCCCGGCCGGAGCGACGCCTACCGGCATCGGGCCGGCGGAGCGTGTCCCGATAGGGGCCTTGGCCTGGAAGGCACCGTCACAGTCCTGACCGCTCCACCGACCGGCGCTGGCCATTGGTATCGCGTCGTCGAACAGGAGCACCGTGACTACCCTCAGCATGCCCGCTGCCTTCCGCACCGTCCAAGCCGTCGACGCGCCGCGCTCGGTGGTGCTCGGCGTCGACACGCATAAGGACGTGCATGTCGCTGCCGCCCTTGATCACTTGGGCGTACTGCTGGGCACCGAGGAGTTCCCGGCCACCGCGGCCGGCTACCGTTGCCTACTCGACTGGGCGAGCCAGTTCGGGACCGTGCTCCAGGCCGGGGCGGAGTGCACCGGCTCCTACGGCGCTGGCTTGGCCCGCTACCTTGCGACGCAGCGGCTGCCGGTGGTGGAGGTCAACCAGCCCGATCGATCCGCCCGGCGTCGCCGCGGCGAGACCGATGCCGTCGACGCTGAGTCTGCCGCCCGGGCCGCACTGTCGGGTACCGCGCGGGCGCTGCCGAAGAGCGGCGACGGGCAGGTGGAGGTGCTCCGCATGCTCCGGTTGGCGAAGAACTCCGCAGTCAAGGCCCGCACCCAGGCACTCAACCAGCTCAAGGCTGTGCTGGTCAACGCTCCATTCGCCCTCCGCGAGACACTGGAACCGCTGTCGACTGCGGTACTGGTCCGCCAATGCGCGGAGCTCGCTGACCCCTGCGACGGCAACCCGGCCGCCGGCACGGCAGTCTTCACGCTCCGGCTGCTCGCACAGCGCATTTTGCGGCTTCGGCAGGAAGTCACTGAGCTGGGGCGGCGAATGACCGCGGCAGTCCAGGCCAGTGCGCCCACCTTGCTGGAGAGGTGCGGTATCGGACCGGACAGCGCCGCGGCCTTGCTGATCACCGCTGGCGACAACCCTGAGCGACTGAGCAGCGAGGCCTCCTTCGCCGCGCTGTGCGGCGCAAGCCCTGTCGAGAAAGTCCTCTGGCAAGTCCCGGCGCCGTCGGCTCAACAGGGGCGGGGACCGGCAGGCCAACGCCGCGCTGCATCGCATCGTCGTCACCCGCATGCGCCAGGACGAACGCACCCGTGTCTATCTGGAGCGACGCACCGCTGAGGGGCGAGGCAGGCGCGAGATTATGCGCTGCCTGAAACGCTACGCGGCCCGCGAGGTCTACGCGCTGATACGTGCCGACATGGGCACGCGCCGCGAGCTGCCTGGCGAGCCATCAACCCTCAAGACCGCGACTTGACGAACATAGGCGCATCAAACACCACAGTCACGGCCTGCACTTCCTCGCCCTGACCGACGAGAGAGGCCGCCTGATCTGGATATCCGCCGCCCGGCCCGGCCGCACCCACGACAACACCGCCGCCCGCCACCACCACATCCTGGTCCACCTGCGTGCCACCGGCCTCGGGGCCCTGGCCGACCTCGGCTTCCGCGGTCTGGACAACGACGTCCGCGACCCCGTGGTCGTCACGGGCTTCCATGCCAGCCGCACCCACAAGCTGACCACCGGTCAGAAGAGTGTCAACCGAGTCCTCGCCATCGGACGCGCGCCAGTCGAGCACGGCTTCGCCCACCTGAAGAACTGGCGGATCCTCACCAAGCTCCGCACCGACCCCGCTCACGCCACCCAGCTCCTGCGCGCCCTGCTTGTCCTGACGAACCTCGAAGCCAATCGCTGACGGAGGTGGGGCCGCACCGTTTGAACGTGCAAAGTCACTCAGCGAGGGTGAGTGAACGAAGGTCAGCGTCCAGCATGCGGATCAACTCACCAACCCGTCCGCCGCCACCCGGCGCCCTCGGGAAGCGTTTGAGCACCTCAACGACGACCGCCGTCGCACGATGCAGCGTCTGCTCAAGGTGTTCGGCACCAACGCTCCGATCGTCGTCGGCGACGAGTTCGACCGCTCTGGCCGCATGAGCGCCGGCTCCGAGAATGTGCTTGACCTGGGTGGCCTTGGCCAGCGGATGCAGGTAGGCGGCGCCTGCCGCAGACATCGCTGCCCGAGCCGCCTCGCGCGCAGCCTCAGTGTCCGCGCTCTTGGTTGCCTTGAGTGCCGCCCACGCTCCGTCGCGCAGAGCCTTCCCTCGCTCACCACCTCGAGCGAACTCCCACGCGGCGCCGATAGCATCTCGAGGCCGCAAGTCGTCTGGCTGATCGCCCTCGAATACCTCGAGCACCACTTCCGCGCACGCTGCAGCGAACGCGGTGACCTCACGAAGATCTTGCTTACTCAGAGCGATCTCGCTCACTTCCCCTGTCATGACTCCATCGTCGACCATTGCGCTGGACAGCCAGGTGGCTGGGGCGGCTCCGGGCCGGCCCATGCCGACTGGCTCCCGCGCAGACCAGATCATGGAAGGCCACCCGGCCACAGCAAACTGGAACCGGTGAGCCGACCGCTCTGCCAGATGACCTACTCCGCAGGCTGTCGCCCCCGACCAGCGTGAGCACCCCGGAGGACTGTCACACCAGCCCTTCGACCTGCGACTTCAAGTTGGCGGAGGCTCAGTGCTACCCGAGCCGATTTCTGGTGGGTGCCGCCGAACTGCAGATCGTCTCCGTGCTCCGCGATCATGTCGAGCAGTTCTTCGCGCATGCCGTCGATCTGCTCACGGGATCGACGGCCCTGCTCCTCGATGGCCAGAGGAACGAGGAAGCACAGGAAGTCGGCAAGGCGGGTGCGAAATCGTAGTCCGGGCAGAAGAGGGCGTACTTCTTCGTCCGTATCCGCCGAGTCACGCACCCGGAGCACCCGGCCGAACACGCCGATCGCGTCACGCGGCACGCTCTGCCTCCCCTCCGCCTTCCTCGGCGACCTGGACGTCCAGGACCTCAAGCAGCTCGGCAAACCGGGAGTAGTCGACGGTGTCCGAGGTGCATGCGTTGTCGAGAATGGACGGATCGAGGTCCCGGATGTGTCGCTCGATCGTGGTGCGGCTCGGCACGCGGCTCCCGGGCACCTGGAGGGTGAGCTGAACGTCGTGCAGGGTCACCCGCACGGCCTTCACCTGGACGGTAACGGTGTGGTGGGTGATGTGATGCTTCCTTGAGAGGGGGGCGCCGTAGTCCGGCGCCCCTGGTCAGGCGGCGTGCGCCGGCTCGGGCCGCAGCACCGGGGTGAAGCGTGCGTACGGGGCGAAAGCGCTGGCGGTGACGCTGGTCTCGTAGATCGTGGTGCCGACGGGCGTGGACGCGCCGCAGGGCGGTGGGCGTCTGCAGCAGCATGGCGCGCAGAGTGATCCGGAGGCGCTGAGCTCGGCGCGGCACATGATCCGCGCGGCGGTGGGGGCCTGGGGTGCCCAGGAACGTGCGGACGAGATCGAGCTGGCCGCCGACGAGCTGATGACCAACGCGCTGATGCACACGGACGGCGGAGCCGTGGTCACCGCGCGGATCCCACCGAGACATCCATGAGCTGGGTTCCCAGAGATCGACTCATGAAGCGAGGCGGCGGAGTGAATCCTGCGAAGCTCGTGGCCGGGGGATTTCCGGACGCTGCCCGCGCGTGACTACACCCTGTCACCGCTCCGGTCCGGCGGGGCCTGGAGCGCGGTGGCGGCCGTCCCCTCGTCACGCCCGTCCGTGCGGGCCGCCGTGACGCGGGTCTGCGGTGCGGCGTGGGTCAGATGGATGGCCGTTGCCACCAGGCCGCGCCCGGCGGTCCACCGGCCGTGGAATTCACCGACGCGGGCGCCCGCCACGAGCGGTCCCGGCACCAGAAGCCGCGCCCGGAAAGTCCGCTCGACCGGGCTGATGTCGATCTGCGCCTCGGAGAAGTCGAGTTCGCGTCCGGTGAGCGGGTACCACACCTTGAAGACGCTCTCCTTGGCGCTGAAGACGAGCCGGTCCCAGCTGATGCCGGGGTGCCGGGCGGTCAGCGAGGCGATCAGGGCGATCTCGTGCGGCAGCGCGATGGTGTCGAGCACGCCGTCGGGCAGCGGAGCGTCCGGCTCCGCGTCGATGCCGAGCGCGGCGGTCGTGTCGGACCGCGCCACGACCGCCGCGCGGTAGCCGTCGCAGTGCGTCATGCTGCCCACGATGCCCTGCGGCCACTGGGGCGCCCCGCGCCGGTTGGGCAGCAGCGGCACGGGCTGCTGCCCCAGGCTGCGCAGCGCACGCCTGGCCAGGAACCGTACGGTCGTGAACTCCTGCTGCCGCTTGGGCACCGAGCGCTCGATCAGCGCCATCTCCTGCGGGAACAGCTTGTCGTCCGGTGCACACGCGTCGTCGTACGCCACCTCGGCCGCCACTTCGGCGGGCAGCACCGAGCCGATCACCGGGCGGCATGTCCGGCCGGTTCCGGCAGGATCTGGCGCAGCGGTGTCCGTGGCGGGCGCGCCCGCCACTCACGCGGATAACCGACCGACACCTCTTCGAAGCGCACCCCGTCGTGGCGGGTGACCCGGGGGATGTGGAGGTGGCCGTAGACGACGGCGGCGGCGCGGAAGCGCACATGCCAGTCGGCGGTCAGCTCCGTGCCGCACCACTGTGCGAACTGCGGGTAGTGCAGTACGCGGGTGGGGTCGCGGACCAGCGGATAGTGACTGGCAAGGACCGTGGGCAGCGACGGATCGACGGCCGACAGCCGGCGCTCGGTCTCCTCGACCCGGGACCGGCACCAGGCGTCCCTGCTGGGGTAGGGGTCGGGGTGCAGGAAGTACTCGTCGGAGCAGACCACGCCCGACTCGTGGGCGAGCCGCAGCGACTCCTCCTTCGTCGTGGCTCCGGGAGCCAGGAACGAGTAGTCGTAGAGGACGAACAGCGGCGCGACCACCACCGGCCCGCCGTCGCCCCTCCATACGGGGTAGGGGTCCTCGGGGGTGGATATGCCCAGTTCCCGGCAGAGCCGGACCAGCCGCAGATAGCGCTCCTCGCCGCGCAGCTCGCACGGGTCCTGCGGGTGGGTCCACAGCTCGTGGTTGCCCGGAGCCCAGATCACCCGGGAGAACCGGCCGCTGAGCAGCCGCATCGCCCACTCGACGTCGGCGTACTTCTCGGCGACGTCGCCCGCGACGATCAGCCAGTCGTCGTCCGAGGCCGGGCGCAGTTTCTCGACCAGCGTGCGATTGTCGTCGTACACGACATGGAGATCGCTCACGGCGAGGAGTTTTCCGGCAGGCACAGTACGGTCCTTATCGCTCATCGGTCGCGCTCGCTCGCACAGGGTCGGGTTGGTGCGCCGATCCCGCCGACAGGGCGCCCGCCACCGGCTGCCCGTCGTTCCCGGCGGGCTGGGCGGGGCCCTGGGTGCGGGCGTCGTACAGGCGGGCGTAGGCGCCCTGTTCACGGATCAGCTCGTCGTGAGTGCCGCGTTCGACGATCCTGCCCGATTCCATGACCACAATGACATCCGCGTCGCGGATGGTGGAGAGGCGGTGCGCGATGACGAAACTGGTCCTGCCCTCACGCAGGGTGTTCATCGCGCGCTGGATCAGCACCTCGGTGCGGGTGTCGACGGAGCTCGTGGCCTCGTCGAGCACCAGCACCGCGGGCTTCGCGAGGAAGGCCCTGGCCACGGTGATCAGCTGTTTCTCGCCCGCGCTCATCCCGGCGGACTCGTCGTCCAGCACGGTGTCGTAGCCGTCCGGCAGCGTACGGATGAAACGGTCGGCGCAGGTGGCGCTCGCCGCGGCCACGATCTCCTCACGCGTCGCCCCGGCGCGGCCGTAGGCGATGTTCTCGGCGATCGAGCCGCCGAACAGCCAGGTGTCCTGGAGCACCAGACCGAACTGCGCGCGCAGGCCGTCGCGGGTCATCGTCACGATGTCCGTGCCGTCGAGCAGGATCCGGCCCCCGTCGACCTCGTAGAAGCGCAGCAGGAGATTGCCGAGCGTGGTCTTGCCGGCCCCGGTCGGGCCGACGATCGCCACCGTGCTGCCGGGTTCGACCGTCAGCGAGAGGTCCTCGATCAGCGGTCTGTCGGGGGAGTAGTGGAACGACACCCTCTCGAACTCCACCCGCCCGGCCGCCGCCTGGGCGCGCGCCGGACGCGAAGGATCGGGGCTCTGCTCCTCGGCGTCGAGCAGGGTGAAGACCCGGGCGCCCGAGGCGATCCCGGACTGGAGACGGCCGGCCACCGCGGCGACCTGCACGATCGGCTGGCTGAACTGCCGGGAGTACAGGATGAACGCCTGTACGTCCCCGAGGGTCAGCTCGCCGCTGACCACTTTCCAGGCGCCCACCACGGCCACGGCCACGTAGCCGAGGTTGGCGATGAACATCATGGCGGGCTCGATGGTGCCCGAGGCGAACTGGGCCTTGGCGCCGGCCCGGAACAGGACGTCGTTGAGCTTGTCGAACCGCTCCTCGGCCTGCTCGCGCCTGCCGAACCCCTTGATCAGGGAATGGCCCGTGTAGACCTCTTCCACCTGCGCGTTCATCGAGCCGTTGGCGTCCCACTGGTCCGTGAAGCGGGGTTGGGCGCGCTTGCTGATCCACGCGGCGAGCACCCCGGAGACCGGCACGCCGGCGAGCATGACCAGCGCGAGCGACGGCGAGACGACCAGCATCAGGACGAGCATGGTGATGATGGAGAAGACCGAGGTGATCAGCTCGGCCAGGGTCTGCTGGAGGGTCTGCTGGAGATTGTCGACGTCGTTGGTGGTGCGGCTCAGCACCTCGCCCGCGGGATTGCGGTCGAAGTAGCGCAGCGGCAGCCGCCCGAGCTTGTCCTGGGCCCTCTGCCGCAGGTCGAAGACCACCCGCTGGACGACGGCCGCGACCAGCCGGCCCTGCGCCAGCATGAACAGCGAGGCCGCGCCGTACAGCACGAGCAGGATCAGCAGCAGCCGCCCGACCGCGCCGAAGTCGATGTCCGACCCGTCAAGGAGGGAGTCGAAGATCAGGTCGGTGGCCCTGCCGAGCAGGAGCGGACCGAACGCGTTGAGTACGATCCCGACGATTCCCACGAGGAGCGCGACGGCGATGCGGGGGTGGTGCGGGCGCAGCAGGCCGAGCAGACGGCGGCCCGTGCCGCGCTTCTCGGGGGGTGTCTTCACCGGCCCGCCGTTCGCCCGCGGGACGTGGTGCGCGGCGCCCGGTGCGCGAGCGCGCGGGAGACGGCGTCCGCCGTGTCCCGGACGAGCGCGGACGGGGCGACGGCGTGGCGCGGGTGCGCACCGGGCGCCGCCGGCCGGGGGTGACTTCTCAGGCAGGCCCTACGGCCGTCCGGCGAGACCATGAACGGTCTCCTCCTCGGTGAGCTGGGAGAGGGCGATTTCGCGGTAGGTGGCGTTGTCGCGCAGCAGTTCGTCGTGGGTGCCCGTGCCGACGACCCGGCCGGCGTCGAGGATCACGATGCGGTCGGCGTACTGGACCTGGGCGATCCGCTGGGCGACCGTGATCACGGTCGCCCCGGCGGTCTCCGGCGTCAGGGCGGTCCGCAGCGCGGCGTCCGTGGCGTGGTCGAGCGCGGAGAAGCAGTCGTCGAAGAGGTAGACGGCGGGCCGCCGCAGCAGGGTGCGCGCGATGGCGAGCCGCTGGCGCTGGCCGCCCGAGACGTTCGTGCCGCCCTGGGAGATCTCGGTGTCGAGCCCGTCGGGCATGTTCGCGACGAACGTATCGGCCTGGGCGATCCGCAGGACCCGCCACAACTCGTCGTCGGTGGCGTCCGGGTCGCCGAAGCGCAGATTGGTCGCGACCGTCCCGGAGAAGAGATACGGGCGCTGCGGGACGAAGCCCACGGTCCGGCCCAGGTCCTCGGGATCCAGCTCCCGGACGTCGACGCCGTTGACCCGCACCGAGCCCTCGGTGGCGTCGAACAGCCGCAGCACGAGGTTGAGCAGTGTCGTCTTGCCGCTGCCCGTGGAGCCGAGGATCGCCACGTTCTCCCCGGGACCGGCGCTCAGACCGATCCCCTGGAGCACCGGCTTCTCGGCGCCCGGGTAGCGGAACTCCGTGCCGCGCAGCTCGACATGGCCCGCCGCGTCCGGCGCGGCAGGCACCGGCAGGGACGGCCGGACGACGCTCGACGACGTCCCCACGACCTCCTGGATGCGCGCGGCGGACACCCGCGCGCGGGGCACCGAGAGGAACACGAACGCGACCATCACGACCGCCATCAGGATCAGTGAGAGATACATCAGGAACGCGCTGAGCGCGCCGATGCGCATCGCCCCGCCGTCGATCCGGTGGGCGCCCGCCCAGAGGATCGCGACCGTGAAGGCGTTCATGAGGAGCAGTACCACGGGCAGCATCGACGCGATGAGGCGGCCGACCCGCTGCGAGACCTCGAACAGCTCCGTGCTGGTACGGGCGAACCGCTCGCGCTCGTAGCCGTCCCGGACGAAGGAGCGCACCACGCGCACCCCGGTGATCTGCTCGCGCAGCATCCGGCCGAGCCGGTCCAGACCGGTCTGCATGCGGGCGTAGAGGGCGCCCATACGGGCCAGGAGCAGACCGAACGCCACGCCGACGACCAGCACCAGCAGCACCAGGATCAGCGCCAGCGGGACGTCCTGGCGGAGCGCCAGCACGACGCTGCCCAGACACATCAGGGGCGCGGCCACCACGATGCCGAAGCCCGACTGGGCCAGCGTCTGCACCTGCTGGACGTCGTTGACCGTGCGGGTCAGCAGCGACGGCGTTCCGAAGCGGCCCACCTCACGGGCGGAGAAGTCCAGCACCCGGCGGAAGACGACGGACCGGACGTCGCGTCCCATCGCCATCGCGGTGCGGGCGGCCAGGGACACCGCGCCGACCGCCGCGAGGACCTGGACGAAGGCCACCGCGACCATCAGGCCGCCGAGCCGGGCGATGTAGCCGTTGTCGCGGGCGACTACGCCGTTGTCGATCAGAGCCGCGCCCAGCGTCGGCAGCAGCAGCGTCCCGAGGATCTGGACCAGTTGCAGAAGGATCAGCAGGGCGACGGCGCGCCGGTACGGGCGCACATGGGTACGCAGAAGTCTCAGCAGCACGGAAAGACGCTCCGGTTGGCAGAGCCGGCCCGAACGCCGACGCACACAGTGCACCCCGTCGCGGAGTCGAAAATTACTAGTGTTCTGCCCCTTCCGGCCTTCCGCGCGGGGCCCCGACTCGGGAATTCCCTAGTAAGCCCGGGATTTCTTGACACCGTGGCCGGCGGCTTGCGAGCGTGCCGATGTCTATCGTCCGGACATGAAGCGTATTCGATGCTGGGTTGTCGACCGAGCTGTGCGTTTGGGCGGTCTCTCGTGGTCGAGAAGGGGTTCGTATGACCAAGCGTGCACTGATCACCGGTATTACCGGCCAGGATGGTTCTTATCTGGCCGAGCATCTCCTGGCCGAGGGTTACGAGGTCTGGGGGCTGAACCGAGGCCAGGCCAACCCGCGCAAGTCGAGGGTCAGCCGGCTCGTCTCCGAGCTCTCGTTCGTGGACGGCGACCTGATGGACCAGGGCAGCCTGGTCTCCGCCGTCGACACCGTGCAGCCCGACGAGGTCTACAACCTCGGCGCGATCTCGTTCGTGCCGATGTCGTGGCAGCAGGCCGAGCTGGTGACCGAGGTCAACGGCATGGGTGTGCTGCGTGTCCTGGAGGCCATCCGGATGGTGAGCGGCCTGAACGGCTCGCGCACCACCTCGGGCGGCCAGATCCGTTTCTACCAGGCGTCGTCCTCGGAGATGTTCGGCAAGGCCGCCGAGACTCCGCAGCGCGAGTCGACGCTGTTCCACCCGCGCAGCCCGTACGGCGCCGCCAAGGCGTACGGGCACTTCATCACCCGCAACTACCGTGAGTCCTTCGGGATGTACGCCGTCTCCGGCATGCTCTTCAACCACGAGTCCCCGCGCCGCGGCTCGGAATTCGTGACCCGGAAGATATCCCTGGCCGTCGCCCGCATCAAGCTCGGCTTCCAGGAGAAGCTGCACCTGGGGAACATCGACGCGGTACGCGACTGGGGCTTCGCCGGCGACTACGTCCGCGCGATGCACCTCATGCTCCGGCCCGACGAGCCGGACGACTACGTGATCGGCAGCGGCACCATGCACTCGGTGCGCGACGCGGTGCGCATCGCCTTCGACCACGTGGGCCTGGACTGGCAGGACTACGTCGTCATCGACCCGGCGCTGGTGCGCCCGGCCGAGGTGGAGGTCCTCTGCGCCGACAGCGGGCACGCCCGCGCCCAGCTCGGCTGGAAGCCCACCGTCGACTTCCCCGAGCTGATGTGCATGATGGTCGATTCCGACCTGAATCAGGTCTCCCGGGAACATGAATACGGGGACCTTCTGCTGGCCTCCAACTGGTAGCCGTCCGAAGGACCGCAAAGGACTAGGGAATTCCCGTCGCGGTTCGTACGACACTCACCACATGGCTTCCCGCTGAACGGCTGCGAAGCCATGTGGCTTTCCAATTTTTTTCGTATTGCACGGCGAGCGCGAGATGCCCCCGCGTGATTCATGTTCGGCCACTGGCTGTCGAGATGGGTTGAGTTGAGATGGACAACGAACAGAAGCTCCGGGACTACCTCAAGCTTGCTACTGCGGACCTCCGGCGGACGCGGCAGCGCGTCAACCAGCTGGAGTCGGCGGCCCAGGAGCCGATCGCCATCATCGGCATGACGTGCCGCTACCCCGGCGGCGTCAGCAGCCCGGAAGACCTCTGGCGCCTGGTCGAAGCCGGTGAGAACGGCATCTCCGACTTCCCCGCCGACCGCGGCTGGGACACCGAGGCGCTCTCCGCTTCCAGTACCCGGTCCGGCGGCTTCCTCCACGACGCCCCCGACTTCGACGCCGACTTCTTCGGCATCTCGCCGCGCGAAGCCGTCGCCATGGACCCCCAGCAGCGGGTCGCGCTCGAATCGGCCTGGGAGGCCTTCGAGCGCGCGGGCATCGACCCGACCTCGGTCAAGGGCAGCCAGACCGGTGTGTTCATGGGCGCGATGGCCCAGGACTACCGGGTCGGCCCCGCCGACGGCGCGGAGGGGTTCCAGCTCACCGGCAACACCGGCAGCGTGCTGTCAGGACGCATCTCCTACACCTTCGGCACGGTCGGCCCCGCCGTCACCGTCGACACCGCCTGCTCCTCCTCCCTGGTGGCCGTGCACCTCGCCACTCAGGCGCTGCGCGCGGGGGAGTGCACCCTCGCACTGGCCGGCGGCGTCACCGTCATGTCCAGCCCCGGCACCTTCATCGAGATGGGCCGCCAGGGCGGCCTCTCCGCCGACGGACGCTGCCGCTCCTTCGGCGACACCGCCGACGGCACCGGCTGGGCCGAGGGCGTGGGCGTCCTCGTGCTCGAACGGCTCTCCGACGCCAGGCGCAACGGCCACGAGGTCCTCGCCGTCGTACGCGGCACCGCCGTCAACCAGGACGGCGCGTCCAACGGACTCACCGCCCCCAACGGCCCCTCCCAGCAGGAGGTCATCCGGCAGGCCCTGGTCAACTCCCGGCTCTCCGCGTCCGAGGTCGACGCCGTCGAGGCGCACGGCACCGGCACCACACTCGGTGACCCGGTCGAGGCACAGGCCCTGCTCGCGACCTACGGCCAGGGACGCGAAGAGGACCGGCCGCTGCTGCTCGGCTCCGTCAAGTCCAACATCAGCCACACTCAGGCCGCGGCCGGTGTCGCCGGTGTCATCAAGATGGTCATGGCCATGCGGCACGGAGTGCTGCCGCGGACCCTGCTGGCCGACGAGCCCTCGTCGCACGTCGACTGGTCGCAGGGCGCGGTCCGCATCCTCGACGAGAACCGCCCGTGGCCCGAGACCGGCGCGCCCCGGCGGGCCGGCGTCTCCTCGTTCGGCATCAGCGGCACCAACGCGCACACCATCGTCGAGCAGGCCCCGCCCGCCCCCGTGAGCGAGGACGACGACACCGTCACGCACCGGGGCCCGGTGCCGCTGCTGGTCTCCGGACGGACCCGCGAGGCGCTGCGCGCCCAGGCCGCCTCGCTGGTGGCCGCGCTGGAGTCCGAGCCCGCCGCGAACACCCTGGACGTCGCCTACTCGCTGGCCACCACCCGCGCGGGTTTCGAGCACCGCGCCGTACTCATGGCCGCCGACCGCGACACGGCGCTCGCCGGACTGACCGCGCTGGCCGAGGACCGCGAAGCCGCCGACCAGATGCGCGGCGCCGCCCAGGGCGAGGGGAAGCTGGCGTTCCTCTTCACTGGCCAGGGCTCCCAGCGCCTGGGCGCGGGCCGTGAACTGCACGCCGCCTTCCCGGTCTTCGCCGACGCGCTGGACACCGCCTTCGCCGCCCTGGACCCGCTGCTGGACCGCCCCCTGCGCGAGGTGCTCTGGGGCGAGGACGCCGAGGCGCTGAACCGTACCGAGTACGCGCAGCCCGCGCTGTTCGCCGTCGAGGTCGCGCTGTACCGCCTGGTGGAGTCCTGGGGCGTCAAGCCCGACTACCTGACCGGCCACTCCATCGGTGAGATCGCCGCCGCCCACGTCGCCGGAGTGCTCTCCCTGAGCGACGCGGCCGTGCTCGTCACCGCCCGAGGCCGCCTGATGCAGGCACTGCCGGCGGGCGGCGCGATGATCGCCGTACAGGCCACCGAGGACGAGGTCGCCCCGCTGCTGGCCGACCACCGGGACACCGTGTCCGTCGCCGCGGTCAACGGCCCCCGCTCGCTCGTCCTCGCGGGCGAGGAGGACGCGGTCGCCGAGATCGCCGCCCGCCTGGAGGCCGAGGGCCGCAGAACCAAACGCCTCGCCGTCTCGCACGCCTTCCACTCACCGCTCATGGAGCCGATGCTCGACGAGTTCCGCGCGGTCGTGTCGGGGCTGTCCCTCCAGGCCCCGCTGCTGCCGTTCGTCTCCAACCTCACCGGCGAGCCCGCCACCGTCGCGCAGGTCACCTCCGCCGACTACTGGGTGGACCACGTCCGCCGGGCCGTCCGGTTCGCCGACGGCATCGGCTGGCTCACCGGCCACGGCGTCACCACCTTCCTCGAACTCGGCCCCGACAGCGTCCTGTCCGCAATGACCCAGGACTGCCTGGACGCCGCCGACGCCGACGGATCCACCGCGCTCCCCACCCTTCGCGCCGGCCGCCCCGAGACCCACGCCCTCACCACCGCGCTGGCCGGGCTGTACGTACGCGGCACCGCCGTCCGCTGGACGGAGTACTTCGCCGGCACCGGCGCCCGCCGCCACGACCTGCCCACCTACGCCTTCCAGCGCCGCAGGTACTGGCCCAAGGGCGGCGCCCAGAGCCAGTCGGCCGACCTGCGCGCGGCCGGACTCGGCGCCGCGCACCACCCGCTGCTCGCCGCCGCCGTCTCGCTCGCCGACTCCGAGGGCGTGCTGCTCACCGGCCGCCTCTCGCTCCAGTCCCACCCGTGGCTCGCCGACCACGCCGTGCGCGGCATCACGCTGCTCCCCGGCACCGCCTTCCTCGAACTCGCCGTCCGCGCGGGCGACGAGGTCGGCTGCGACCGGGTCGAGGAACTGACCCTGGCCGCGCCGCTGGTCCTGCCCGAGCAGGGCGGCATCCAGGTCCAGCTGTGGATCGGCAACCCCGACGACTCGGGCCGCCGCACGGTCGACGTCTACTCCCGGCCCGAGGAGAGCGACGAGAACGCCTGGACCCGGCACGCCACCGGCGTACTGGCCGTCGACGAGCAGACCGCCGGGCACGGCGCCGGATTCGACGCCGCGCAGTGGCCCCCCGCCGGGGCCCGGCCCGTGTCCGTCGAGGGCGTCTACGACCGGCTGGCCGAGAAGGGCTTCGCCTACGGCCCGGTCTTCCAGGGTCTGCGGGCCGTCTGGCGGCACGACGGCGACGTCTACGCCGAGGTCGCACTGCCCGAGGGCGGCGACACCGGAGCGGACACGTTCGGACTGCACCCCGCACTGCTGGACGCCGCGCTGCACGCCGCGTCCTTCGTCGGGCTCGGCGCGGACAGCCGCGGCGGGCTGCCCTTCTCCTGGGAGGGCGTGTCCCTGCACGCCACCGGAGCCACCGCACTGCGGGTGCGGCTGACTCCGGCCGGCGAGGACTCGATCGCGATCCAGGTCGCCGACGCCTCCGGCGCGCCCGTGGTCTCCGTGGAGTCGCTGGTGCTGCGGGCGGTCGCCGCCCAGCAGCTCGACTCCGCCGCCACGGCCGCGCGCGACGCGCTGTTCGGCCTGGACTGGGTGTCCGTACGGCAGGGGGCGAGCGCTCCCGAGTCCGTCGCCCTGGTCGGCCCCGACGCGTTCGGACTCGTCGGGCACGGGGCGCTCACCGCCGCCGCGTACCGGGATCTGACGGAGCTGGCGGCGGCCGACGGGCCCGTGCCCGCCGTCGTCCTGGTGACCCTCGACGGCAGGACCGGCGCCGACGCGGCGCGGTCCGCCCGCACACTGACGGCCGAAGCCCTGGCATCAGCGCAGTCCTGGCTCGCCGACGAGCGGTTCGCCGCGTCACGGCTGGTGTTCGTGACGCGCGGCGCGGTCGGTGGCACCGACGTGGCCGCGGCCGCGGTGTGGGGCCTGGTGCGGTCGGCGCAGTCGGAGAATCCGGGCTGCTTCGGCCTGGTGGACCTCGATCCGGTGGGACCGGTCGTCCTGCCGTTGCCGGCGCTGGACCTGGACGAGCCGCAGACGATCGTGCGCGACGGCGGCGTCCTGGCCGGGCGGCTGGTGCGCAGGGCGCTGGGCGAGATCGCCGCCGACCCGGTGTGGGACGGCGACGGCAGTGTCCTGATCACGGGTGGTACGGGTGGTCTCGGCGCGGTGATGGCCCGCCACCTGGTCGCGGAGCACGGTGCGCGCCGTCTGCTGCTGGTGAGCCGCCGGGGTGCGGACGCCGACGGCGCCGAAGCCCTGGTGGGCGAGTTGGCGGAGCTGGGCGCGGAGGTCTCGGTCGAGGCGTGCGACGTCGCCGACCGGGACGCGCTGGCCGACCTGCTGGCACGTCACACCGTCTCCGCCGTGATCCACACCGCCGGTGTGCTGGACGACGGTGTGCTGGGCTCGCTGACGCCGGAGCGGCTGGACGCGGTCCTGCGGCCCAAGGCCGACGCGGCGTGGAACCTGCACGAACTGACACAGGACCACGCCCTCACCGCGTTCGTGGTCTTCTCCTCCGTCGCCGGCGTCATCGGCAGCGCGGGTCAGGGCAACTACGCGGCAGGAAACGCCTTCCTGGACGCGCTGATGGAGCGCCGCAGGGCCGAGGGACTGCCGGGCCTGTCCCTGGCCTGGGGCCCGTGGGACCGCACCGGCGGCATGACGGGCACCCTGGCCGAGACCGAGGCGGACCGGCACGCCCGCTCCGGCGTGCGGGCGCTGACGCCCGAGCAGGGCGTGGCGCTCTTCGACGTGGCGCAGTCCACCTCGGAGCCCGTCGTCGTACCCGTGCGGCTGGACCTCCCGACATTGCGCGCACAGGGCGAAGTCCCGCCGCTGCTGCGCTCGTTGATCCGCACCCGTACCCGCCGTGCCTCGGTCGCCGGATCGAGCACGGCCAGTGGCCTCGTGCAGAAGCTGAACCGGCTGGAGACGGAGGAGCGTCTCGACCTGCTGCTCGACCTCGTGCGTGGCCAGACCGCCCTCGTCCTGGGCCACGCGGGCGCCGAGGACATCGACCCCGGGCGTGCCTTCCGTGAGCTGGGCTTCGACTCGCTCACCGCGGTCGAGCTCCGCAACCGGCTCAACACCGTGACCGGGCTGCGGCTGCCCGCCACGCTGGTCTTCGACTACCCGACCGTGCGGAGCCTGGTCGGATACATCCTCGAAGAACTGCTCGGCGCCGAGGTGGCCGTGGCGCTGCCCGCGGCCGGACGCGGCGCCGCGGAGGCGGACGACCCGATCGTGGTCGTGGGGATGAGCTGCCGCTATCCGGGCGGCGTGACCTCGCCCGAGGACCTGTGGCGACTGGTCACCGAGGGCGCGGACGTCATATCCGGCTTCCCGACCAACCGCGGCTGGGACATCGAGTCGCTCTACCACCCGGACCCGGACCACGCCGGTACGGCGTACACGCGCTCGGGCGGATTCCTGCACGAAGCGGGCGAGTTCGACCCCGAGTTCTTCGGGATGAGCCCGCGCGAGGCGCTGGCGACCGACTCGCAGCAGCGGTTGCTGCTCGAAGCGTCGTGGGAGGCGATCGAGCGGGCCGGGATGGACCCGGTGACGCTCAAGGGCAGTGCGACCGGCGTGTTCGCCGGTGTGATGTACAGCGACTACGGCGCGGTGCTGGTCGCCCCCGAGTTCGAGGGCTTCCGCGGCAGCGGCAGCTCGGCGAGTCTGGCGTCGGGCCGGGTGTCGTACACCCTGGGCCTGGAGGGTCCGGCGGTGACGGTGGACACGGCGTGTTCGTCGTCGCTGGTGGCGATGCACTGGGCGATGCAGGCCCTGCGCAGTGGCGAGTGCTCGCTGGCGCTGGCCGGTGGCGTGACGGTGATGTCGACCCCGTCGGTGTTCGTGGACTTCGCGCGGCAGCGCGGTCTTTCGGCCGACGGCCGGTGCAAGGCGTTCTCCGAGTCGGCCGACGGTGTCGGCTGGTCCGAGGGCGTGGGCATGCTGGTGCTGGAGCGGCAGTCCGATGCTCTGCGCAACGGTCACGAGATCCTGGCCGTGGTGCGGGGCAGCGCGGTCAACCAGGATGGCGCCTCCAACGGTCTGACGGCGCCCAACGGTCCCTCGCAGCAGCGCGTGATCCGTCAGGCGCTGGCCAGTGGCGGGCTGTCGGCCGAGGACGTCGACGTCGTCGAGGCGCACGGCACCGGCACGTCGCTGGGCGACCCGATCGAGGCGCAGGCGCTGCTGGCGACATACGGACGCGACCGTGACCCGGAGCAGCCGCTGCTGCTGGGTTCGGTGAAGTCGAACATCGGCCACACCCAGGCGGCGGCCGGTGTGGCGGGTGTCATCAAGATGATCATGGCGATGCGCCACGGTGTGCTGCCGCAGACCCTGCACGTCGACGCCCCGTCCTCACACGTGGACTGGACGGCGGGCGCGGTCGAGCTGCTGACCGAGTCGACCCCCTGGCCCGAGACCGGCCGCCCCCGCCGAGCCGGCGTCTCCTCCTTCGGCATCAGCGGCACCAACGTCCACACCATCGTCGAACAGGCCCCGGCCACCACCGCCCCGGAGCGCACCACCCCGAGCCACGCCCCCGCGACCACGCCGTGGCTGATCTCGGGCCGGACCCGCGCCGCCCTGCGCGGCCAGGCGTCACGCCTGCTCTCCTACGTGCAGGCGCATCCCGAACTCGGCCTGCTGGACGGGGCGTTCTCCCTCGCCACCACCCGCACCCGGTTCGATCAGCGGGCCGCCGTGCTCGCCGGGGACCGCGCCGGGCTGCTGCGTTCCCTCACCGCACTGGCCACCGACCGCCCCGACGCCGGAGTGATCGAGGGCGAGGCGACCCGGCGCGGCCGGACCGCGATGCTCTTCACCGGCCAGGGCAGCCAGCGCGCCGCCATGGGGCGCGAACTCTACGAGCGCTTCCCGGTGTTCGCCGAGGCCCTCGACGCGGTCTTCGCCGACCTCGACCCGCTGCTCGACCGCCCCCTGCGCGAGGTGCTGTTCGCGGCCGACGGCACGGACGAGGCCGCCCTGCTGGACACGACCGGCTGGACCCAGCCCGCGCTGTTCGCCGTCGAGGTCGCGCTGTTCCGTCTCGTACGGTCCTGGGGCATCAAGCCGGACTTCGTCGCCGGCCACTCCATCGGCGAGCTCGCGGCGGCCCACGCCGCCGGCGTCCTGTCGCTCACGGACGCCTGCACCCTGGTCGCCGCCCGCGCCAAGCTGATGCAGGCGCTGCCCACGGGCGGCGCGATGGTCGCCGTCCAGGCCACCGAGGACGAGGTCACCCCGCTGCTGGCCGGCCGCGAGGACGCCGTGGCGATCGCCGCCGTCAACGGACCCGACTCCGTCGTCGTCTCCGGCGACGAGGACGCCGTCCTGGAGATCACCGCCGCGTTCGACGAGCTCGGGCGCAAGACCAAGCGCCTGCGGGTGAGCCATGCCTTCCACTCGCCGCGCATGGCCGCCATGCTCGACGCGTTCCGCACCGTCGTCGAAGGACTCACCTTCCACGCACCGCGCATCCCGCTGGTCTCCAACCTGACCGGCGCCCTGGCCACCGACGAGCAGGTGTGCTCGGCCGAGTACTGGGTCACCCACGTCCGCGACACCGTCCGCTTCGCCGACTGCGTCCGCACCCTGCGCGACGCCGGCACGACCACCTTCCTGGAACTGGGCCCCGACGGCCCGCTGTCCGCCATGGCCCAGGACACCCTCGGCGACACGTACGACGCCGAACTCGTCCCGCTCTGCCGCGCCGACCGCGGCGAGGAACTGGCCGTCACCACCGCGCTCGCCCGGCTCCAGGTCCAGGGCGTCACGGTGGATTGGACGGCCTACTTCGCCGACAGCGGCGCCCGCCGCGTCGACCTGCCCACCTACGCCTTCCAGCACGAGTTCTACTGGCCGCAGCTGCCCGCCGCGGCCGCCGCTGCGAACGGCGCCGACCCCGCCGACCAGCAGCTGTGGGCCGCCGTCGAGCACGGCGACGCCGACGAGCTGGCCGCCATCCTCGGCCTGGGCGAGCAGGAGCACGATTCCCTCGGCTCCCTGCTGCCCGCGCTGACCTCCTGGCGGCGCGGCAAGCAGGAGAAGTCCCGGCTGGACGCGCTGCGCTACCGCGTCGAATGGGCGCAGCTCAACAAGCCCGCCGCCCCGGTCCTCGACGGCACCTGGCTGCTCGTCACCGGTGACGCCGAGGACGCCGGGGGCGCCGGCGAGCAGCTGGCGGGCACCCTGAGCGCGCACGGCGCGCGGGTGCACCGCCTCGCCCTGGACGCCGCGTGCGCCGACCGGCAGGTGCTCGCCGCCCGGCTCGAAGCCACCGAAGGCTTCGACAGCGCGGCCAACGTGCTCTCCCTGCTTCCGCTGGACGAGCGCCCCTCCGGCGCGTACGCGCCGCTCAGCCGCGGCCTCACCCTGACGCTCGCACTCGTCCAGGCACTCCATGACACGGGATCCCACGGACGGCTGTGGACGGCCACCCGCGGCGCCGTGTCCACCGGGCCCGCCGACCCCCTCACCCACCCCGCGCAGGCCGCGGCCTGGGGGCTCGGGCGGGCCGTGGCCCTGGAGCACCCGCGGCTCTGGGGCGGGCTCGTCGACCTGCCCGGGACGCTCGACGAGCGGACCGCGCAGCGCCTCGCCGGCGTCCTCGCCGTCAAGCACGCCCCCGACGGCGAGGACCAGGTGGCGCTCCGCGCGGGCGGGGCCCTGGGTCGCCGTCTCGTCCGGCACGCCGCCGAAAACCCGCCCGCCGCCGAGGAGTTCACCGCCCGCGGCACCGTGCTGGTGACCGGCGGCACCGGTGGCCTCGGCGCGGAGGTCGGCCGCTGGCTGGCCCGCTCCGGCGCCGAGAACCTCGTCCTCACCAGCCGCCGCGGCCCGGACGCCCCCGGCGCCGACGCCCTGCGCGCCGAACTGGAGGAGCTGGGCGCCCGCGTCGAGATCGTCGCCTGCGACGCCGCCGACCGGGACGCGCTGGCCGCCGTGCTCGCCGCCGTCCCGGACGAACTGCCCCTGACCGGCGTGGTGCACACCGCGGGCGTCGGCCAGTACGGCCCCCTCGACGGGCTGACCCCCGCCGAGTTCGCCGAACTCACCTCCGCGAAGCTCGCGGGCGCCGCACACCTCGACGAGCTGCTCGGGGACCGCGAACTCGACCTGTTCGTCCTCTTCGGCTCCATCGCCGGCGTCTGGGGCAGCGGCGGCCAGAGCGCCTACGGCGCCGCCAACGCCTACCTCGACGCCCTCGCCGAGCACCGGCGCGCCCGCGGACTGGCCGCCAACTCCGTCGCCTGGGGCCCCTGGGCCGAAGCGGGCATGGCCACCGACGAGGCGGTCTCCGGCGCCCTGCAGCGCCAGGGACTCGGCCTCCTGGAGTCGGCCCTCGCGATGACCGAACTGCGGCGCGCCGTCGTCCAGGGCGACACCACCGTCACCGTCGCCGACGTCGACTGGGAACGCTACGCACCGGTGTTCACCTCGGCCCGCCCCAGCGCGCTGCTCGACGGCCTGCCGGAGGTACGGGCACTGGCCGACGCGGCAGGCGCCGCCGACACCGGCGACACCTCCGAGTTCGTCACACGGGTACGCGCCCTCTCCGAGTCCGAGCAGACCCGGCTCCTGTCCGACCTCGTACGCAGCGAGGCCGCCGTCGTCCTCGGCCACGGCTCCGCGGACAGCGTCCCCGAGGGACGCGCCTTCCGGGACATCGGCTTCGACTCACTGACCGCCGTCGAACTGCGCAAGCGCCTGGCCGCCACCACCGGCCTCACCCTGCCCAGCACCATGGTCTTCGACTACCCGACCCCGCTGGAGCTGGCGCAGTACCTCCTGGCCGAGATCCTCGGCGCCGTCCTCGACGTGGCCGGGCCGGTCGCCACCGGCGCCGCCGACGACGAACCCATCGCCATCATCGGGATGGGCTGCCGCTTCCCCGGCGGAGCCGACTCGCCCGAGCAGTTGTGGGACCTGGTCACCGACGGCGCGGACGCCGTGTCGGACTTCCCCGTCAACCGCGGCTGGGACACCGAGGGCCTCTTCGACCCCGACCCGGACCGGCAGGGCAAAACCTACTCCACCCTCGGCGGCTTCCTGCACGAGGCCGACGCGTTCGACCCGACGTTCTTCGGCATCTCCCCGCGTGAGGCACTGGTGATGGACCCCCAGCAGCGGCTGCTGCTGGAGACCACCTGGGAGACCTTCGAGCGCGCCGGGATCGACCCCGCCGCAGCCCGCGGAAGCCTCACCGGCACCTTCATCGGCTCCAGCTACCAGGACTACGGACTGGGCGCCGGTGACGGCGCCGAGGGCCACATGGTCACCGGCAGCATCCCCAGCGTCCTGTCCGGACGCATCTCCTACGTCATGGGCCTCGAAGGCCCCGCCGTCACCGTCGACACCGCCTGCTCCTCGTCCCTGGTCGCGCTGCACCTGGCCTGCCAGTCGCTGCGCAACGGGGAGTCCACGCTCGCCGTCGCGGGCGGCGCCACGATCATGACCACTCCCGCCCCCTTCATCGCCTTCAGCCGCCAGCGGGCCCTCGCCCAGGACGGCCGCTGCAAGGCGTTCTCCGACGGGGCGGACGGCATGACCCTCGCCGAGGGCGTCGGCATCCTGCTGGTCGAACGGCTCTCCGACGCCCGGCGCAACGGACACCCCGTCCTCGCGGTGATCCGCGGCTCGGCGATCAACCAGGACGGCGCGTCCAACGGACTCACCGCCCCCAACGGGCCCGCCCAGCAGCGGGTGATGCGCCAGGCCCTGGCCAACGCCCGCCTGACCCCCTCGGACATCGACGTCGTGGAGGCGCACGGAACCGGTACGCCCCTGGGCGATCCGATCGAGGCGCAGGCCCTGCTCGCGACGTACGGGCGCGACCGCGACCCGGAGCGCTCGCTGCTGCTCGGCTCGGTCAAGTCGAACATCGGCCACACCCAGTCCGCCGCCGGTGTCGCCGGCGTCATCAAGATGGTCATGGCGCTGCGCCACGGCCTGCTGCCCAGGACCCTGCACGCCGACAACCCGTCCTCGCACGTGGACTGGGACTCCGGCTCCGTGCGGCTTCTGCACGAGGCCGTCGAGTGGCCCGAGACCGGCCGGCCCCGCCGCGCCGCGGTCTCCTCGTTCGGCATCAGCGGCACCAACGCCCACACCCTGATCGAGCAGGCGCCCCCCGCCGACGAGCCCGAGGCGTCCCCCGCCGCCGAGCCCGTGCCGGTGGCCGGCGGCGTCGTACCGTGGACCGTCTCGGCGAAGACCGCAGCCGCGCTGCGCGCGCAGGCGGCCCGGCTCGTGTCGCACCTGGAGACAGCGAGCCCCGCGCCGCGCCCGCTCGACGTCGGATACTCGCTCGTCTCCTTCCGCGCGGTCTTCGAACACCGCGCCGTGGTGGTCCCCGCCGAGGACACCGACCCGATGGACGCCCTGCGCGCCGTCGCGGCCGACGGACCGTCCGCCGTGGTGGCCCGCGGGACCGCCGACGTCGAGGGCAAGACCGTCTTCGTCTTCCCCGGTCAGGGCTCTCAGTGGGTGGGCATGGGAGCCCAACTGCTCACCGAGTCACCGGTCTTCGCCGAGCGGATCGCCGAATGCGCCGCGGCCATCGGCGAGTACGTGGACTGGTCGCTCATCGACGTGCTCCAGGGCAAGGAGGGCGCGCCCACCCTGGAGCGCGTCGACGTCGTACAGCCCGCCTCGTTCGCGGTCATGGTGTCGCTGGCCGCCCTGTGGCGCTCCCGCGGCGTCGAGCCCGCCGCCGTCGTCGGCCACTCGCAGGGCGAGATCGCCGCGGCCGTCGTCTCCGGCGCGCTGTCCCTCCAGGACGGCGCCCGGGTCGTGACCCTGCGCAGCCAGGCCATCGGCCGCACCCTGGCCGGCCACGGCGGGATGATGTCGGTGGCGCTGCCGGTGGAGCAGCTGGAGAGCCGTCTCGATGCCTGGCAGGGCCGGGTGTCCGTCGCCGCCGTCAACGGACCGCGCTCGGTCGTCGTCTCCGGCGAACCCGAGGCGCTGGACGGGCTGTCGGACGAGCTGACCGCCGACGAGGTACGCGTGCGGCGGATCGCAGTGGACTACGCCTCGCACTCCGCGCAGGTCGAGAACCTCCACGACGAACTCCTCGACGTACTCGCGCCGATCGCCCCGCGCACCGGCGACGTCCCGTTCTTCTCCACGACGATCGGCGACTGGCTGGACACCGCGGGAATGGACGCGGGCTACTGGTTCCGCAACCTGCGCCAGAGGGTCCTGTTCGCCGACGCCGTGCACGATCTGCTGGAGGCCGGGCACCGCGCCTTCATCGAGGTCAGCTCGCACCCCGTACTGACCATGGCCGTACAGGACATGATCGACGAGTCGGCCGAACCGGGCGTCGCCACCGGCACGCTGCGCCGGGACCAGGGCAGCGTGTCCCGCTTCCTGCTCTCGGCGGCCGAGGTCTTCGTCCGCGGCGTCGACGTCGACTGGGCAGGGATCTTCGAGGACTCCGGAGCCCGCCGGGTCGACCTGCCCACCTACGCGTTCCAGCACGAACAGCTCTGGGCCATCCCTCCCGTCGCCGAGCCGGCGGTGGCCACCGACCCCGCCGACGCCGAGTTCTGGGCCGCCGTGGAGCAGGAGGACGTCTCCGCGCTCACCTCCGCCCTGGGCACGGACGAGAACTCCGTGGCCGCGGTCCTGCCGGCCCTCTCGTCGTGGCGCAGGTCCCGCAAGGACCGCTCCACTGTCGACTCCTGGCGCTACCGGGTGTCCTGGAGCCCCGTCGGCATCGTCCCGCAGCGGTCGCTGTCCGGCACCTGGCTGCTGGTCGGCGCCGAAGGCCACGACCACGACACGGACGAGGTCGCCGACGCACTGAGCGGCCAGGGCGCCGCGGTCACCCGCCTCGTCCTGGACGGGACGTGCGTGGACCGCGCGGTGCTCGCCGAACGGCTGGCCGGCGCCGGGGAGATCACCGGTGTCGTCTCCACGCTCGCCGCCGCCGAGGAGCCGGACGAGCGCACCCCCGTGCTGCCGCTCGGCCTGGCCCTGACCGTCTCCCTGGTCCAGGCCCTGGGCGACGCCGGAATCGAGGCACCGCTGTGGTTCCTCACCCGGGGCGCGGTCTCCACCGGCCGCTCCGACGAGATCACTTCCCCCACCCAGGCCCTGGTCACCGGCGTCGGCTGGACCACCGCGCTGGAGCACCCGCAGCGTTGGGGCGGCGTCGTCGACCTGCCGCGCGAACTCGACCAGCGCGCCGCCGGACGGCTTGCGTCCGCACTGTCCGGCGCCCTGGGCGACGAGGACCAGCTCGCCGTCCGCGCCTCCGGGGTCTTCACCCGGCGCATCGTCCGCGCCGCGGCCGGCGGCGGGCAGGGCCCGGCCCGCGACTGGACGCCGCGCGGCACCACCCTGATCACCGGCGGCTCGGGCACGCTCGCCCCGCACCTGGCCCGCTGGCTGGCCGGGCGGGGCGCCGAGCACCTGGTGCTGATGAGCCGCCGGGGCGCGGACGCCCCGGGCGTGGCCGAACTCGTCGCGGAACTCACCGCGTCGGGCACGCAGGCCACCGCCGTCGCGTGCGACGTCACCGACCGCGACGCCGTCGCCGCTCTCCTCGCCCAGCTCAAGGCGGAGGGCCGCACCGTGCGCACGGTCGTGCACACCGCCGCGCTCATCGAGCTGTACTCGCTGGCCGAGACCACCATGGACGCCTTCTCCCGCGTCCTGGACGCCAAGGTGACCGGCGCCCGGGTCCTGGACGAACTCCTCGACCACGAGGACCTGGACGACCTGATCCTCTACTCGTCCACCGCCGGCATGTGGGGCAGCGGGGCGCACGCCGCCTACGTGGCAGGCAACGCCTATCTCGCGGCGCTCGCCGCCCACCGCCGCGCCCGCGGCCTGCGCGCCACCTCGCTCTCCTGGGGCATCTGGGCCGACGACATCAAGGCCGGCCGCGTCGACCCGCAGATGATCCGCCGCAGCGGCCTGGAGTTCATGGACCCGCAGCTGGCGCTGAGCGGACTGAAGCGGGCCCTGGACGACGACGAGACGGCCGTCGCGGTCGCCGACGTCGACTGGGCGACGTACCACCCCGTCTACACCTCCAGCCGCCCCACGAACCTCTTCGCCGAGATCCCCGAGGTCCGGGCCCTGACCGAGGCCGCCGAGCAGAGCACCGGCACCGTGGTGGAGGGCGAGTTCACCGCCCGGCTGCGGGCCCTGTCCGCCGCCGAGCAGGAGCGGCTGGTGCTGGAGGTCGTCCGCACCGAGGCCATGGCCGTGCTGGGGCTTTCGTCCCCCGACGCCCTGCCGGACCAGCGTGCCTTCCGTGACGTGGGCTTCGACTCACTCACCGCCGTCGGACTGCGCAACCGCCTCGCGTCCGTCACCGGACTGACGCTGCCGACGACCATGGTCTTCGACTACCCGAACCCGGCCGCACTGGCCGGATTCCTCCGCACCGAGCTGGCCGGCGCCCAGAGCGCCGGAACGCCCGCGGCCACCGCGTCCGCCGCCGCGACCGACGACGACCCCGTCGTCATCGTCGGCATGGGCTGCCGCTACCCCGGCGGGGTCGCCTCGCCCGAGGAGCTGTGGAAGCTCACCCTGGACGGCATCGACGCCGTCTCCGCCTTCCCGGCCGACCGGGGCTGGGACGCCGAGGGACTCTACGACCCCGACCCCGACCGGTCCGGCAAGACCTACTCGGTCCAGGGCGGATTCCTCCAGGACGTCGCGGAGTTCGACCCCGGCTTCTTCGGGATCTCGCCGCGCGAGGCGATGTCGATGGACCCGCAGCAGCGCCTCCTGCTGGAGACGGCCTGGGAAGCCTTCGAGCACGCCGGGATCGACATCGTCTCCCAGCGCTCCAGCCTCACCGGCACCTTCATCGGCGCCAGCTACCAGGACTACGCGTCCAGCGTGGCCAACTCCTCCGAGGGCTCCGAAGGCCACATGATCACCGGCACGCTCTCCAGCGTGCTGTCCGGCCGGGTCAACTACCTGTTCGGCTTCGAGGGACCGGCCGTCACCCTCGACACCGCCTGCTCGTCGTCCCTGGTCGCGCTCCACCTGGCCTGCCAGTCCCTGCGCAACGGCGAGAGCACCCTGGCGCTCGCGGGCGGCGTCAGCATCATGTCCACCCCCAGCGCCTTCGTCGGCTTCAGCCGCCAGCGGGCCCTCGCCACCGACGGCCGCTGCAAGGCGTACGCCGAGGCCGCCGACGGCATGACCCTCGCCGAGGGCGTCGGCCTGGTCTTGCTGGAGCGCCTCTCCGACGCCCGCCGCAACGGCCACACCGTGCTCGCCGTCGTACGCGGCTCCGCCGTCAACCAGGACGGCGCGTCCAACGGACTCACCGCCCCCAACGGCCCCTCCCAGCAGCGCGTCATCCGTCAGGCCCTGGCCAACGCCGGCCTGCGGTCCCGCGAGGTCGACGTCATCGAGGGCCACGGCACCGGGACCGCCCTGGGCGACCCCATCGAGGCCCAGGCCCTGCTCACCACCTACGGCCAGGACCGGGACGGCGAACGGCCCCTGCTGCTCGGCTCGGTCAAGACCAACATCGGCCACACCCAGATGGCCTCCGGCGTCGCCAGCGTGATCAAGATGGTGCACGCCCTCCAGGAGGGCGTCGTACCGAAGACCCTCCACATCGACACCCCGTCCTCGCACGTGGACTGGTCCTCCGGCGCCATCGACCTGCTCACCGAGCGCACCGACTGGCCCGAGACCGGCCGCCCGCGCCGCGGCGCCGTCTCCTCGTTCGGCCTCAGCGGCACCAACGTGCACGCGATCCTCGAACAGGCGCCCGCCGAGGCGCCCGCCGACCGGCGGGCCCCCGCCGGCCGGCCCCGCCCCGGCGCCCTGCCGCTGGTGGTCTCCGCCCGCAGCGAAACCGCCCTGCGCGCCCAGGCCGGACGGCTGCTCGCCCTGGTCGAGGAGCGCCCCGACACCCCCCTGACCGACCTCGCCTTCTCCCTGGCCACCTCCAGGGCCGGCCTGGAGCACCGCGCCGCCGTGGTGGCGGGGGAGCGCGACGAACTGCTGCGAGGCATGCTGGCGCTGCGCGACGGACTGCCCGGACCCGGCGTGGTCCAGGGCGGCACGGCCCGCGGCCGCACGGCGTTCCTGTTCACCGGCCAGGGCAGCCAGCGGCCCGGCATGGGCCGCGAGCTGTACGAGCGGTTCCCCGTCTTCGCCGACGCGCTCGACGCCGTACTGGCCCGGATGGACGGCGCCCTCGACCGGCCGCTGCGCGAGATCCTGTTCTCCGCCGACGGCTCGCCCGAGGCGGCCCTCCTCGACCGCACCGAGTACGCGCAGCCCGCGCTGTTCGCCGTCGAGGTGGCCCTGTTCCGGCTCACCGAGTCGTGGGGCATCACCCCCGACTACCTCGCCGGGCACTCCGTCGGGGAGCTCGCCGCCGCGCACGTCGCGGGCGTGCTCACCCTGCAGGACGCGTGCGCCCTGGTGGCGGCGCGCGGACGGCTGATGCAGGCGCTGCCCGAGGGCGGCGCGATGATCTCCCTGGAGGCCGCCGAGGACGAGGTCCTGCCGCTGCTGGAGGGCCACGAGGACGAGGTGTCCGTCGCCGCCGTCAACGGCCCGGCGTCGCTCGTCATCGCCGGCGTCGAGGACACCGTCCTCGGCATCGCCGCCACCCTGGGCGAACGCGGCCGCAGGACCAAGCGGCTGCGGGTGAGCCACGCCTTCCACTCGCCCCTCATGGACGGCATGCTCGACGACTTCGCCCGCGTCGCGCGGGGCGTCGCCTACCAGCCGCCGGTGATCCCCCTCGTCTCCAACGTCACCGGCGGCCTCGCCGCCAAGGACCAGATGACCGACCCGGAGTACTGGGTCCAGCACGTGCGCCGGGCCGTCCGCTTCGCCGACGGCGTCAACTGGCTCTCCGCACAGGGCCAGGTCCGCACCTTCCTGGAGATCGGCCCCGACGGCGTGCTCTGCGGCATGGCCCGCGACAGCCTCACCGACGAGCCGCGCACCGCGCTGCTGCCGCTGCTGCGGAGCGGCCGGCCCGAGGAGCAGACCGTCACCACCGCGCTGGCCGGCGCCCACGCCAACGGCGTGGACGTCGACTGGACCGCGTACTTCGCGGACAGCGGCGCCGGCCGGATCGCGCTGCCCACCTACGCCTTCCAGCGCGAGCGGTACTGGCCCGGCACCCTCGCCGCCCCCGCCGCCGGACCCCTGAGCGCCGGCAGCGCCGCCGACGCAGAGTTCTGGTCGGCGGTCGAGCGCGACGACGTCGGCTCACTCGTCGCCACACTGGGCCTCGACGACGCGACCGTCACCGCGATGGTCCCGGCGCTCACCGCCTGGCGCCGCCGCCGCGACGAGCAGTCCGAGGTGGACGCCTGGCGCTACCGGGTCACCTGGAAGCCGCAGACCGGATCCACCGCCCCCACCGCGCTCACCGGACGCTGGCTGGTCCTCACACCCCCCGGCACCGACGAGGCCGAATGGTCCGCCGACGTCGTCGCCGCCCTCGCGACACAGACCGTCCTGTGCGAGGGCGTCGGCCCCGACCGGGCCGCGCTCGCCGAACGGCTGGCCGCACTGCGCGCCGAACACGGCGAGTTCGCCGGCGTCCTGTCGCTGCTCGGCCTCGCCGGCTGCGGCGGCCTCGCCCGCACCGGGGTGCCCGACTCCCTGCTCCTGACCGCCGTCGCCGTACAGGCGCTCGGCGACGCGGACATCGACGCCCCCCTGTGGACCGTCACCCGCGGCGCCGTCTCCGTGGGCCGCTCCGAGCCGGTCGTCGGACTCGACCAGGCCGCCGTATGGGGCCTGGGCCGCGTCGTCGCCCTCGAACAGCCGGACCGCTGGGGCGGCTGCGTCGACCTGCCCGAGCAGCTCGACACCCACAGCGCGCGCAGGCTGCGCGGCGTCCTGGCCGGGACCGCCGGGGAGAGCGAAGCGGCCGTACGCGCCTCCGGCGTGTTCGTACGCCGCCTCGCCCACGGCCCCGCGGCGCAGACCACCGCGGACACCTTCGACCCGACGGGCACCACCCTGATCACCGGCGGCACCGGCGGACTCGGCGGCCACGTCGCCCGCGGCCTGGCCCACGCCGGCGCGGAACATCTGCTGCTCGTCAGCCGCCGCGGCGAGGACGCCCCCGGCGCCGACGCGCTGCGCGCCGAACTGGCGGGCCTGGGCGCCCGGGTCACCATCACCGCCTGCGACGTCGCCGACCGCGACGCCCTGGCCGCCCTGCTCGACTCCGTGCCCGACGACGCCCCGCTCAACGCGGTGATCCACACGGCCGGTGTCGTCCAGGACGGCGTGGTGGACACCCTGACCCAGGACAGCTTCCGGACCGTACTGGAGGCCAAGGTCGCCTCCGCGCTCAACCTGCACGAGCTGACCGCCCACCTCCCGCTGTCCGCGTTCGTCCTCTTCTCCTCCACCGCCGGTGTCTTCGGCGCCGCGGGACAGGGCAACTACGCCGCGGCCAACGCCTATCTGGACGCCCTCGCCGAGTACCGGCGGGCACACGGCCGCACCGCGCTCTCCGTCGCCTGGGGCCCCTGGGCCGGATCGGGCATGGTCGCCGACGAGGCGGAGATCGAGCGGCGCGTCCGGCGCGGCGGTTTCGAACCCCTCGCGCCGGAACCCGCCGTACGCGCCCTGCTCCGCGCCATCGAGCAGGACGACACCGCCCTCGCGCTCGCCGACATCGACTGGGCCCGCTTCGTCCCGGCGTTCGCCTCAACCCGCCCGCTGCCGCTCGTCGGCGACCTGCCGGAGGTACGGCAGTCGGCCACCGCCCCGGCCGGCGCCACCGGCGACGACACGCTGCTGCGACAGCGCCTCGTGGAACTCCCGGACGCCGAGCGCGGCGCGTTCGTGCTCGACCTGCTGCGCACCCAGGTCGCCGCCGTGCTCGGCCACAGCGACCCCGGCGCCATCGAGGACGACCGGGCCTTCCGCGACCTGGGCTTCGACTCGCTGACCACGCTCGAACTGCGCAACACCCTGGCCGCCGTCACCGGGCTCAGCCTCCCGGTGTCCCTGGTCTACGACCGGCCGACCCCGCGCGAGATGGCGGACTTCCTGCTCGCCGAGATCCTCGGCTCGCTGCCCGAGCGCGCCGCCGCCCCGGTGGCGAGCGGCAAGCCCGTCCACGACGACCCGATCGCCGTCGTCGGCATGAGCTGCCGCTTTCCCGGCGGCGTCACCTCGCCCGAGGAACTGTGGCAACTGCTCGAAGAGGGCGGGGACGGCATCACCCGGTTCCCCGACGACCGCGGCTGGGACATCGAGGCGCTCGGAGCGGGCGCGTCGGACACCCTCGAAGGCGGATTCCTCACCCAGGTCGCCGACTTCGACGCGCGCTTCTTCGGCATCTCGCCGCGTGAGGCGCTCGCCATGGACCCGCAGCAGCGCCTGCTGCTGGAGGCCACCTGGGAGGCGCTGGAGCGGGCGGGCATCGACCCCTCGGCCCTGCGCGGCTCCAGCACCGGCGTCTTCGTCGGCACCAACGGCCAGGACTACCCCAACCTGCTGCGCCGGTCACTGTCCGACGTACAGGGCTACGTCGCCACCGGCAACACCGCCAGCGTCATGTCGGGCCGGCTCTCCTACGCGCTCGGCCTGGAGGGCCCGGCCGTCACCGTCGACACCGCCTGCTCCTCCTCGCTGGTCGCGATGCACTGGGCCGGCAAGGCACTGAGCGCCGGAGAGTGCTCCCTGGTGATCGCGGGCGGCGTCTCGGTGATGTCGAGCCCCGACTCCTTCGTCGAGTTCTCCCGGCAGGGCGGACTGGCCCCCGACGGCCGGTGCAAGGCGTTCTCCGACAGCGCCGACGGCACCGCCTGGTCCGAGGGCGTCGGCATCCTGGTCCTGGAGCGGCTCTCCGACGCCGTACGCAACGGACACGAGGTCCGCGGCATCATCCGCTCGACCGCCGTCAACCAGGACGGCGCGTCCAACGGCCTGACCGCCCCCAACGGCCCCTCCCAGCAGCGGGTCATCCAGCAGGCGCTGGCCGACGCCGGACTGACCCCCGGTCACATCGACGCCGTCGAGGCCCACGGCACCGGCACCACCCTGGGCGACCCGATCGAGGCCCAGGCGCTGCTCACCGCCTACGGACAGGACCGGGAGCGCCCGCTGCTGCTCGGCACCGTCAAGTCCAACATCGGCCACACCCAGGCCGCCGCCGGCGTCGCGGGCGTCATCAAGATGCTGATGGCGATGCGCCACGGCACGCTGCCCAAGACCCTGCACATCGGTACCCCGTCCGCGCACGTGGACTGGTCGGCGGGCGCGGTGGAGCTGCTGACCGAGCAGACCGCCTGGCCCGAGACCGGCCGCCCGCGCCGCGCCGGAGTCTCGGCGTTCGGTGTCAGCGGTACGAACGCGCACGTCATCGTCGAGCAGGCGCCGGCGCTCGAAGCGCCGCAGGCACAGCCCGCCGAGCCGGCCGCAGCCCCCGCCGTCGTGCCGTGGATCGTCTCCGGCCGGACGCGTGAGGCCCTTCAGGCCCAGATCGACCGGATCACCGGCTTCGCCGCGCTGAACACCGGGCTGTCCCCGCTGGACATCGGCCGCTCGCTCGCCACCGACCGCACGGTCTTCCCGCACCGCGCGGTGCTGCTGGCCGGCCCCGACGGTGTGCGCGAGAGCGCACGCGGAGTCGCGAGCCGCGCCCCGGGCAAGACGGCGTTCCTCTTCTCCGGCCAGGGCAGCCAGCGCGCCGCCATGGGCCGCGAGCTGTACGAGCGGTTCCCCGTCTTCGCCGAGGCGCTGGACGCGGTCCTCGCCCACCTGGACACGGAGCTCGAATTCCCGCTGAGGGAAGTGCTGTTCGCCCTCCCGGGCACCTTCGAGTCGGAACTCCTCGACGAGACCGGCTGGACCCAGCCCGCCCTGTTCGCCGTCGAGGTCGCCCTGTTCCGGCTCGCCGAGTCGTGGGGCATCACCCCGGACTTCGTCGCCGGACACTCCATCGGCGAGATCACCGCCGCCCATGTGGCGGGCGTGTTCTCCCTGGCCGACGCCTGCCGCCTGGTCGCGGCCCGCGCCACCCTGATGCAGGCGCTCCCACAGGGCGGCGCGATGGTCGCCATCGAGGCCACCGAGGACGAGGTCGCTCCGCTGCTCGACGCGAACGTGTCGATCGCCGCGGTCAACGGCCCCCGCTCGCTGGTCGTCGCCGGCGCCGAGGACGCCGTCCTGCTGGTCGCCGAGGTGTTCGCCGCCGACGGCCGCCGCACCAGGCGGCTGCGGGTCTCGCACGCCTTCCACTCGCCGCTGATGGACGCGATGCTCGCGGACTTCGCCCGGGTCACCGATGGCCTGACCTTCGACGAGCCCCGCATCCCGGTGGTCTCCAACCTCACCGGCGCCCCGGCGACCGCCGACGAACTGCGCTCCCCGGCCTACTGGGTGCGGCACGTGCGCGAAGCCGTGCGGTTCGCCGACGGGATACGGACCCTGCGGGACGCCGGAGTCGGCGCCTTCGTCGAGCTGGGCCCGGACGGGGTGCTCTCCGCGATGGCCCAGCAGAGCCTGGACGGCGCCCAGCCGGCGCCCCTGGTCGTGCCGTTCCTGCGCAAGGACCAGAGCGAGGAAGCGGCGGTCGTCGCCGCACTGGCCGCCTTGCACACCCACGGGACGGGACCGCGCTGGTCCGCGTTCTTCGAGGGGCTCGGGGCACGCCGGGTCGAACTGCCGACGTACGCCTTCCAGCGCGAGCGGTACTGGCCGGAGCCCGCCGCCATCGCGGCCGTCGGCGTGCCCGACCCGGTGGACGCCGCGTTCTGGTCGGCCGTGGAGTGCCAGGACGTCGAGTCGCTGGCCGCCTCGCTCGACCTGGACGGCGACACCGTCACCACGATGGTGCCCGCGCTCTCCGCGTGGCGCCGCCGCCGCGGCGAGCAGTCCGCCGGCGCCGACTGGCGCTACCGCGAGACCTGGACCCCGCTGCCCGCACGGACCGCCGCCGCACCGTCCGGCACCTGGCTCGTGCTCCTGCCCGCCGGTGACCCGTCCCCGTGGACGGACGCCGCCGTCGAGGCGCTGGGCGCGGACGTCGTACGGGTGAACGCCGGGCCCACCGCCGCGGACCTGACGCGGCTGCTCACCTCGGCCCGCGAGGACCGCGACGCAGCGGGCTTCGCCGGTGTCGTCTCCCTGCTCGCCACCGGCACCACGGACGCCACCGGCCTGCCGCCGGAGACGGCCTGGCCCGAGGCGCTGCTGACGGCCCTGGGCGAAGCGGGCATCGACGCGCCGCTGTGGTGCGTCACCCGGGGCGCGGTGTCGGTCTCCTCCGCCGAGCCGCTGCTGAGCGCCGGACAGGCCGCCGTATGGGGGCTCGGCCGGGTCGCCGCACTGGAACACTCCGACCGCTGGGGCGGGCTCATCGACCTCCCCGCCACGCTCGACGACCGCACGGGCGCCGCCCTCGCGGCGGCCCTGAGCCACCGCGACGGCGAGGACCAGATCGCGGTCCGCGCCACCGCGACCCTCGGACGCCGCCTGGTCCGTACGACCGCCACGACGGCCAACCCGGCCGGCGACTCCTGGCGGCCCACCGGCACCGTGCTCATCACCGGCGGCACCGCGGCGATGGGCGGCAGGGCCGCCCGCAGGCTGGCCCGCGACGGCGCCCGGCACCTCGTCCTGACCGGCCGTCACGCGGACGACCTCGCCGGGACCGAGGAGCTCGAAGCCGAATTGGAACAGCTCGGAGCCACGGTCACCTTCGCCGTCTGCGACGTGTCCGACCACGACGCGCTGACCGCCCTGCTGGCCGCGCTCCCCGAGGACCTGCCGCTGACCGCGGTGATCCACGCGGAGGCGGACACCGACGGCATCGGCGCCGGGGAGGCGGGGCTCACCGCCGCCGTCGCCGGCGCGCTCCAGCTCGACGCCGTACTCGGCGACCGGCCGCTAGACGCGTTCGTCCTCTTCGGCACGATCGCCGGAGTCTGGGGCGTCCGGGGCCGGGCCGCGCAGGCCGCGCACGGCGCGTACCTCGACGCCCTCGCCCGGCAGCGCCGCGACCGCGGCGCCACCGCGCTCACCGTCTCCTGGAGCGCCTGGTCGGACCTGGTCGAGCCCTCCATGGCCGCGCACCTGCGGCTGAGCGGCCTGCCCGTACTCGACCCCGACGCGGCGCTCGCCGCGCTCGGCCGGGCCGTCGCCGACGGCGAACCGGCCGTCACCGTCGCCGACGTGCGCTGGGAGACCTTCGCGCCGGCCTTCACCGAAAGCCGCCGCACCGCCCTGCTGGCCGGTCTGCCCGAAGCCCGCACCGCCATCGCCGCCGCCGACGCCGACCGCGGCGACGAGCTCTCGGCGGACGGCGCCTACCGGCGCGACCTGCTCGCGCTGCCCGAGGCGGAGCGTGATGACGCCCTGCTGGCCCTGGTCACCGACAAGGTCGCCGTGGTCCTGGGCCACTCGAACACCGACGCCGTCGAATCCGACCTGCCCTTCCGGGACCTCGGCTTCGACTCGCTGACCGCCGTCGACCTGCGCAACCAGCTCACGGCCGCCACCGGCGTCACCCTGCCCGCCACCCTGGTCTTCGACCACCCGACCCCGGCCGAACTCGCCCTGCACCTGCGCAGCCTGCTGCTCGGCGCACTGCCGGACACCACGGCCTCCGTCGTGGCCTCGGCGCACACCGGGGACGACCCCGTCGTCATCGTCGGCATGGCCTGCCGCTACCCCGGCGGCGTCGGCTCGCCCGAGGACCTGTGGCAGCTCGTACTCGACGAGACCGACGCCGTGGGCGAGTTCCCCACCGACCGCGGCTGGGACCTCGACACCCTGCTCGGCGGCCCGCCGGAGGGCGGCCGCGGCCGCAGCACCACCGGGAACGGTGGCTTCCTCTACGACGCCGCCGACTTCGACCCCGCCGTGTTCGGCATCTCGCCGCGCGAGGCCATCGTGATGGACCCGCAGCAGCGCATCGTGCTCGAAGCCGCCTGGGAGGCACTGGAGCGGGCGGGCATCGACGCGGCGACCCTGCGGGGGAGCACCACCGGCGTCTACGTCGGAGGCGGCAGCGGCGACTACCGGCCGCCGGCCGAGGCGGGACAGTGGGAGACGGCCCAGTCGGCCAGCCTCCTGTCCGGCCGCATCGCGTACTCCTTCGGACTCCAGGGGCCCACGGTCTCCGTCGACACGGCGTGCTCCTCGTCGCTGGTCGCCCTGCACCTCGCGGCCCAGGCCCTGCGCTCGGGCGAGTGCTCCATCGCCCTGGCCGGCGGTGTGACCGTCATGGCCACCCCGGCGGGCTTCGTCGAATTCAGCGCCCAGGGCGCCCTGTCCGACGACGGCCGCTGCAAGGCCTTCTCCGACTCGGCCGACGGCACCGGCTGGTCCGAGGGCGTGGGCATGCTCGTCGTCGAGCGGCTCTCCGACGCCCAGCGCAACGGCCACCACATCCTGGCAGTCCTGCGTGGCTCCGCCATCAACCAGGACGGCGCCTCCAACGGACTGACGGCGCCCAGCGGACCCGCTCAGCAGCGGGTCATCCGCCAGGCCCTCGCCAACTCCGGCCTGACGACCGCCGAGGTCGACGCGGTCGAGGCCCACGGCACCGGCACCAAGCTCGGAGACCCGATCGAGGCGCAGGCGCTGCTGGCCACCTACGGCCAGGGCCGCGACCCCGAGCGTCCGGTGCTGCTCGGCTCACTGAAGAGCAACATCGGTCACACCCAGGCCGCCTCCGGCGTCGCCGGCGTGATCAAGATGGTGATGGCGATGCGACACGGCACCCTGCCGAGGTCGCTCTACGCCGAGACGCCGACCACCCAGGTCGACTGGACGGCGGGCGCCGCCCGGCTGCTCACCGAGCCGGTCACCTGGCCCGATTCCGACCGCCCGCGCCGCGCCGCGGTCTCCTCGTTCGGCGCGAGCGGCACGAACGCCCACGTCATCCTGGAACAGGCGCCGCCCGCCGGGACCGACCCCACGGTCACCACCCCGCACGGACCGGCCCGCGAGCCCGGGGCGCTGCCGGTGCTGCTCTCAGGCAAGTCCGAGAACGCGCTGCGCGCCCAGGCCCGCAGGCTGCTCACCCAGGTGACCGCACGACCGGACGCCGCCCTGACCGACCTGGCGTTCTCCCTGGCGACGACCCGCACGGCCTTCGACCACCGGGCCGCCCTGACGACCACCGACCGTGCAGGTCTGCTGGCGGGACTCACCGCCCTGGCGGAGGGAGGTACGGCGCCCGAGCTGGTCGAGCACCAGGTGGAGCGGGCCGGAAAGCGCGCGTTCCTCTTCTCGGGTCAGGGTTCGCAGCGGCTGGGGATGGGCCGGGAGCTGTACGGCCGGTTCCCGGTGTTCGCGGAGGCGCTGGACTCGGTACTCGCTGTACTGGATCCGCTGCTGGAGCGCCCGCTGCGTGAGGTGATGTGGGGCGAGGACGTCGACCTGCTGAACGAGACGGGCTTCACCCAGCCGGCGTTGTTCGCCATCGAGGTGGCGCTGTTCCGGCTGGTGGAGTCGTGGGAGATCAAGCCCGACTTCGTGGCCGGACACTCCATCGGTGAGATCGCTGCCGCGCATGTGGCGGGGGTGTTCTCGCTGGAGGACGCGGCCCGTCTGGTGGCGGCGCGAGCGAGGCTGATGCAGGCCCTTCCGTCCGGTGGAGCGATGGTCGCGGTGCAGGCGACGGAGGACGAGGTCCTGCCGTTTCTGGTCGACGGTGTGTCGATCGCGGCGGTCAACGGCCCCTCGTCCATGGTCATCTCCGGTGACGAGCAGGAGGTCCTGGAGGTCGCGGTGCGGCTGGCGGAGCTGGGGCGCAAGACGACGCGTCTGCGCGTGTCGCACGCGTTCCATTCGCCGTTGATGGATCCGATGCTGGAGGAGTTCCGGGCGGTCGCGGAGGGCCTGTCGTACGAGGCTCCGCGCATCCCGGTGGTCTCCAACCTGACCGGTGGTACGGCTTCGGCCGAGGAGCTGTGCTCGGCCGGGTACTGGGTGCGCCACGTCCGCGAGGCCGTGCGCTTCGCCGACGGTGTGCAGACCCTCGCCGACCGGGGCGTGACCACGTTCCTGGAGCTGGGCCCCGACGGCGTCCTCGCCGCCATGGCCCAGGAGACGGCACCGCAGGGCGCCGTCGTCGTACCGGTCCTGCGCAAGAACCGCGACGAGGAGACCACTCTCGTCGGCGCGCTCGCCCGGCTCCACGTCCACGGAGCGGGCCCCCGCTGGTCCGCGTTCTTCGCCGGCACCGGAGCCCAGTGGCTCGACCTGCCGACGTACGCCTTCCAGCGCGGCCGTTTCTGGCCGGACGTCATGCCGGGCGTCACCCCCACGGGCGGCGACGCGCAGGACACCCGGACGACGGACCGTGCGTTCTGGGACGCCGTGGAACAGGAGGACTTCGCTTCGCTGGAGGCCACCTTGGACGTCGAGGGCGACGCCCTCTCGAAGGTGCTGCCGGCCCTGTTCGACTGGCGCCGGCAGCAGAACGACGAATCGGTCATGGAGGGCTGGCGCCACCGGATCGTCTGGAAGGCGCTGGCCGGCGGAGCCACCGCGAACCGCAAGGCCCTGACGGGGACCTGGCTCGCCGTGATCCCCGCCGAGTTCACCGAGGACCCCTGGGTGAACGCCGTACTCGACGCGCTGGGCACCCAGGTCGTACGGCTGGCAGTGGCCAGCCCCGACCGGGCCGCGCTGGCCGGGGAGCTGCGGTCGCGCACCGAGAACGGCACACGCTTCGCCGGTGTCCTCTCGCTCCTGGCCCTGCGGGAGACCGCGGCGGGCAGCGTGCCCGAGGGAGTCGCCCTCACCGCCGTGCTGCTCCAGGCGCTCGGCGACGCCGCCATCGGGGCGCCGCTGTGGTGCGCCACCCGGGGCGCCGTGTCCGTGAACCGCACGGACACCGTGAACCACCCGCTCCAGGCCGCCGTATGGGGGCTCGGCCGGGTCGCCGCGCTGGAGTACCCGGAGCGCTGGGGCGGTCTGGTCGACCTCCCGGAGACCCTGGACGAGCGGGCCGCGGCGGGCTTCGCCGGAGCACTGGCGGGCCTCGACGGCGAGGACCAGCTCGCGGTACGCACCTCCGCGGTCCTCGCCCGGCGCCTCGTACAGGCCCCCGGCAAGCGGCCCGTCCGCACCTGGGACCCGAACGGCACCGTGCTGATCACCGGAGGCACCGGCGCCCTCGGTGCGCAGGTCGCCCTCCGGCTCGCCAAGGACGGCGTCCAGCACCTGGTACTGCTCAGCCGCAGCGGCCCTGCGGCGCCGGGTGCCGACGCACTGCGGGCCCAGCTCGACGGGCTCGGCACCACGGTCACCGTCGCGGCCTGCGATGTCGCGGACCGCGCCCCACTGGCCGCCGTACTCGCGGACATCCCGGCCGAGCACCCGCTCACCGGAGTGATCCACGCCGCCGGCGTGCTGGACGACGGAGTGCTCGACCGGCTCACCCCGGAGCGGTTCGAGGCGGTCTTCCGCCCGAAGGTCACCTCGGCCCTCCTGCTCGACGAACTGACCCGTGGATCGGACCTCACGGCGTTCGTGCTCTTCTCATCCGCCTCGGCGGCCGTGGGCAACCTCGGCCAGGCCAACTACGCGGCGGCCAACTCGGTCCTGGACGCCCTCGCCGAACGGCGCAGGGCACAGGACCTCCCGGCGACCTCGGTCGCCTGGGGCGCCTGGGGAGGCGGCGGAATGGCAGAAGGAGCCGGGGCCGACGAGGCCGCCAAGCGCGCCGGAGTCGGCGCCATGGACCCGGAACTGGCCTGCGAGACCATGCTCAGGCTGGTCATGGAACCCGAGCCGACCGCGGTCGTCGCGGAGGTCGCGCTGGACCGCTTCGTCGCGGCCTTCGGCACGGCCAGGCCCAGCGCCCTGCTCCGGGAGTTCCCCGGATACGACAGCATGGTCGCCGCCACGGCGGCGCCCGTGGACAGCGCGGCCGAGACCGGGCTGCGGTACCGGCTCGCCGCCCTGTCGGCGAACCGGCGCCTCGAAACCGTCGTGGACCTGGTCCGCACCCAGGCCGCTCAGGTGCTCAGCTACCCGGACACGGACGCCGTCGGCGCCGAGAAGTCCTTCCGGGACCTCGGAGTCGACTCACTCGGAGCAGTCGAGCTGCGCAACCAGCTCAACAAGGCCACCGGCCTGAGCCTCTCCGCGACACTCGTCTTCGACCACCCCACCCCCAGCTCCCTCGCCGAACACGTGCTCGGACAGCTGATGCCCGAGAACGCGGCGGGGACCGTCAGCGAAGAAGCGGAGATCCGGGCCCTGCTGGCCTCGGTGCCGCTGGCACAACTGCGGGACATCGGTGTGCTGGAACCGTTGCTCCAGCTGGCAGGACGGGGCGAAAGCGCCCCGGCGGAAGACGACACGTCCGACGAGTCCATCGACTCGATGGCAGTGGCAGACCTGGTACGGGCCGCGCTCAACGGCCAGTCCGACCTGTAGCGCGAGAGTGATGGAGCAGACGATGAACGCCCCTACCGAGAACGCACCCGCCGCCGGCGTCGTGGAAGCACTCCGCGCCGCGATGAAGGAGTCCGAGCGACTGCGGCGACAGAACAGAATGTTCGTCGCCGCGGCCCGGGAACCGATCGCCATCGTGGGAATGAGCTGCCGGTTCCCCGGTGAGGTCTACTCCCCGGAGGACCTCTGGGAGCTCGTCGCCTCCGGCACCGACGCCATCTCCGGTTTCCCCACCGACCGTGGATGGGACCTGGACGCCCTGCGCGACAGCACCACCGACGAGCGCGACACCTCCGTCAGCCAGCAGGGCGGATTCCTCAGCTGCGTACCCGACTTCGACCCGGGCTTCTTCGGCATCTCGCCCCGCGAGGCCGTCACCATGGACCCCCAGCAGCGGCTGCTGCTGGAGACCACCTGGGAGGCCATCGAGCGGTCCGGTATCGACGCCACCCGGCTGCGCGGCACCCGTACCGGCGCCTTCATCGGCACCAACGGGCAAGATTACGCCTACCTCCTGGTCAGGTCGCTGGACGACGCGACCGGCGACGTCGGCACCGGCATCGCCGCCAGCGCCGTCTCCGGCCGCCTGTCGTACGCGCTCGGCCTCGAAGGCCCGGCCATCACCGTCGACACCGCGTGCTCGTCCTCCCTCGTCGCGCTCCACCTGGCCGTGCAGTCGCTGCGCAACGGCGAATGCGGACTGGCGCTCGCCGGTGGCGTCAACGTGATGTCCACCCCCGGCTCGCTCATCGAGTTCAGCCGGCAGGGCGGTCTCGCCAGGGACGGCCGCTGCAAGGCGTTCTCCGAGTCCGCCGACGGCACCGGCTGGTCCGAGGGCGCGGGCGTCCTGATGCTGGAGCGCCTGTCCGACGCGCAGCGCAACGGACACCCCGTCCTCGCCGTGATCCGGGGCTCCGCGGTCAACCAGGACGGCGCCTCCAACGGCTTCACCGCGCCCAACGGCCCGTCGCAGCAGCGGGTGATCCGCCAGGCGCTCGCCAACGCCAACCTCGGCCCGGCCGACGTGGACGCCGTGGAGGCCCACGGCACCGGTACGCCGCTGGGCGACCCCATCGAGGCGCAGAGCCTGCTCGCGGGCTACGGCCAGGACCGGGAACGCCCGCTGCTGCTCGGTTCCGTGAAGTCCAACATCGGCCACACACAGGCCGCTTCCGGCGTCGCCGGCATCATCAAGATGGTGATGGCGATGCGGCACGGCGTCGTACCGAAGACCCTGCACGCGGACGAGCCGTCCACGCACGTCGACTGGTCCGCGGGCAAGGTCGAACTGCTCACCGAGGCCCGCGAGTGGCCGGACTCCGGCCGCCCGCGCCGCTCCGGCGTCTCCTCGTTCGGGGTCAGCGGCACCAACGCCCATGTGATCGTCGAGCAGGCGCCCAGCGCCGACGCGACCCCCGCCAAGGCGACGGAGGAGACCGCTCCCGCGCGCCGCGCGAGCGCGGTGCCGTGGGTCGTCTCGGGCCGGACCGCCGAAGCGCTGCGCGACCAGGCGGCCGCGCTCCTGAGCAGGCTGGAGCGCGAGCCCGGACTGCGCGCGGTGGACACCGCGCTCTCCCTGGCGACGTCCAGGGCGAGCCTGGAGCACCGTCTCGCGGTCGTCGCGGACGAGGACAGCGGCTCAGGGCGTGCGGCACTGGCGGCCTGGCTCAAGAACGGCACGGCTCCCGGCGCGGTGGAGGGCCTGGTCTCGGGACGCACGAAGAGTGCGGTGTTGTTCTCGGGGCAGGGTTCGCAGCGGTTGGGGATGGGCCGGGAGTTGTACGGCCGGTTCCCGGTGTTCGCGGAGGCGCTGGATTCGGTACTCGCTGTACTGGATCCGCTGCTGGAGCGCCCGCTGCGTGAGGTGATGTGGGGCGGGGACGCGGAGCTGTTGAACGAGACGGGTTTCACTCAGCCGGCGTTGTTCGCCATCGAGGTGGCGTTGTTCCGTCTGGTGGAGTCGTGGGGTGTGTCCCCGGACTTCGTGGCGGGTCATTCGATCGGTGAGATCGCGGCGGCGCATGTGGCGGGGGTGTTCTCGCTGGAGGACGCGGTTCGTCTGGTGGTGGCGCGGGCGCGGTTGATGCAGGCGCTGCCGTCCGGTGGAGCGATGGTCGCGGTGCAGGCGACGGAGGAGGAGGTTTTGCCGTTGCTGGTCGACGGTGTGTCGATCGCGGCGGTCAACGGGCCGTCGTCGGTGGTGGTTTCCGGAGACGAGCAGGCGGCTTTGAAGGTTGCTGCTCAACTCGTGGAGCTGGGCCGTAAGACGACGCGTCTGCGGGTCTCGCACGCGTTCCACTCGCCGCTGATGGATCCGATGCTGGAGGAGTTCCGGGCGGTCGCGGAGGGTCTGTCGTATGCCGAGCCGGTCATCCCGGTGGTGTCGAACCTGACCGGCGTCCTGGCGTCGGCCGAGGAGCTGTGCTCGGCCGGGTACTGGGTGCGCCACGTCCGTGAGGCCGTGCGCTTCTCCGACGGCATCCGCACCCTCGGTGAGCAGGGCGTGACCACGTTCCTGGAGCTGGGTCCGGACGGGGTGCTCTCCGCCATGGCCCAGGAGTCCGTGTCCGAGGGAGCCGTGACCGTACCGGCCCTGCGCAAGAACCGTGCCGAGGAGGTCACGCTCGTCACCGCACTCGCCCAACTGCACGTCCACGGCGTGCGGGTGGAGTGGGCCGCGTTCTTCGCGGGCACCGGCGCCCAGCCGGTGGACCTGCCGACGTACGCCTTCCAGCACGAGCGCTTCTGGCCGAAGATGACCTTCCAGCCGGCCGACGCGACCGGACTCGGACTCACCTCCGCCAACCACCCGCTGCTCGGCGCCGCCATGTCCGTGGCCGGCTCCGACGAGCTTCTGCTGACGGGCACCCTCTCGCTGGCCACCCACCCCTGGCTGGCCGACCACGTCGTCAGCGGGATGGTCTTCTTCCCCGGCACGGGCTTCCTCGAACTCGCCATCAGGGCCGCCGACCAGGCCGGCTGCGACCGCGTCGAAGAACTGATGCTGGCCGCCCCCCTCATCCTGCCGCGCACGGGCGCCGTCCAGGTGCAGATCTCCATCGGGGGCGCGGACGAGGAGGGCCGTCGCGAACTGCGCTTCTACACCCGCCCCGCCGACGCGCGCGACGACGAGTGGACGCTGCACGCCTCCGGGCGGATCGGCAACGGCGAGCAGGTGCTCGACTTCGACGGAGCCGTATGGCCGCCCAAGGGCGCGACCGTGGTGGACATCGAAGGGCTCTACGACCGCTACGCGAGCAACGGACTCGACTACGGCCCGGTCTTCCGCGGCCTGCGCGCGGTCTGGCGCCGGGGCGCGGAGATCTTCGCCGAGGTCGCCCTCGACCGCGCGGTCAGCGACGCCGGAGACTTCGGCGTGCACCCGGCGCTGCTCGACTCCGTCCTGCACAGCACGGTCTTCGCCAGCGCGGACGGCGACGACCGCAGCCTTCTGCCCTTCGCCTGGAACGGGGTGTCCCTGCACGCCTCCGGTGCCTCCACCCTGCGCGTCCGGGTGACCAGCAACGGCCAGGACTCCGTACAGCTCGCCGCGGTCGACGTACAGGGCGAACCGGTGATCTCCGTGGACTCGCTGGTCCTGCGGGCAGCCGGACCCCAGCCCGCCGACACCGGCCGTCGCGACGAACTGAACTCGCTCTTCCGCGTCGACTGGGTGCCCGGTACGCCGGAGAAGGTGTCCGCGGACACCACCTGGGTGGTGCTCGGCACGGACGAACTGGGCCTGGGCGCCGCTCTCGCCTCGACCGGCGCCGTCAGCCTCGGCGTCCCGGCGGCCACCCTCGCCGAACTGGCCGCCCGCGAGAACGCGGCGATGCCTGCCATCGTGGTCGCACCCCTCCGGGGCGACAGCGCGCGCGGCGCGCAGTCGGCCAACGAACTCGCCCTCCACGCCCTGACGTTGGTGCAGGAGTGGCTTGCCGACGAGCGGTTCGCCGGCTCGCGGCTGGTGTTCGTCACCCGTGGCGCCGTCGAGGACGCCCACGGGGGCGTCACGGACGTGGCCGCCTCCTCGGTGTGGGGCCTGGTGCGCTCCGCTCAGGCGGAGAACCCCGGGCGGTTCCTGCTCGTGGACGCCGACGACGCCGACGAGTCGGCGTCCGTGCTCCCCGGCCTGCCGGGCCTGGTGGACGCCGACGAGCCGCAGGCCGTGGTCCGCGAGGGCGCGCTGCGGGTGGGCCGGCTCGCCCGACTGGAGTCCGGCACGGGCCTGGTGCCCCCGACGGGCGGGCCCTGGCGGCTGGACAGCCGCGCCAAGGGCAGCCTGGACGGACTGACCCTGGCGCCCTTCCCCGAAGTTCTTGAACCGCTGATCGGTCACCAGGTACGGATCGAGGTCCGCGCCGCCGGTGTCAACTTCCGCGACGTCCTCAACGCCCTGGGCATGTACCCCGGCGAGGCCGGACTGTTCGGCTCCGAGGCGGCCGGCGTCGTGGTCGAGACCGGCCCCGACGTCACCGGACTCAACGTCGGCGACCGGGTCATGGGCATGCTCTTCGGCGGCTTCGGCACCCATGTGGTGGGCGACGAACGCATGATGACCCCCATCCCCGGGGGGTGGTCGTGGGAGGTCGCGGCGTCGGTGCCGTTGGTGTTTTTGACGGCGTATCACGCGTTGGTGGAGTTGGGTGGGGTGCGGCCGGG
>NZ_JBSFTV010000024.1:0-131923 GCF_053591455.1 Streptomyces sp. NPDC003016 | reverse complement strand
ACGTACATCTCGACGAGCATCCCGGCGGTCCGCCCGATCATGTCGGCCCCGGGGCCGCGCGCGGGCAGCTCCGCCAGGTACGGGACCGGGGTGACGCGTCCCCCGGCCGCCGCCGTCTCGTTCACCGCGCGAGGGACACCAGAAGGTTCTGGCCCTGGTGGTCGGACATGCCGACCGGGTCCTCGAACACGTAACGGTGCACGCGCAAGCGGTCGTTGGTGAACGCCCAGTCGAGCCGCCACAGCCCGAGGCCCTCGCTGTTCCAGGTGCCCGGGTGGAGGGTGGCGGACGCGGGCAGGGCGTCGTCGAGGGCCTCCCGCAGGCCGTTCAGGTCGCCCATGGCGGGGGTGGTGTTGAAGTCACCGGCGACCAGCAACGGGTTCGGATTGGCCGCCGCGTCGCGCTCCAGGGCCGCGTAGTGGTCGCGCCGCGCCGCGTCGCGCTCCCGTATCTCGCGGTAGAAACCGCCGCTCAGCCAGTTTCGTGCGATGTCGAGCTGCACGGGGATGTGGACGTTGTAGACGGAAACCACGCGGCCCCGGACCTCGAGGTCCGTACGCAGCACCTTGCCCCGCTCGAAGACCTCCCGCCACGGCGTGCCGGGGCGGACCCCCTCGCCCCGCCCCACCGGAGGGCGCGCGAGCACCGGGAAGCGCGAGAGCGTCACCAGCTCTCCTGCGACCACGATGTGGTAACCGGGGAACTCCTGCCGGATGCGGGCCAGTTCGTCGATCGGGGCGGGCTGCTCGTCCACCCAGGCCAGGTACTCCTGGAGCAGGTAGACATCGGCGTCCTTCGCCCTGAGGTAGCGGTAGAAGGCATCGGAGCCGTCGGTGGTGTCCCAGTACTTGGTGTTCCAGGAGAACACCTTCAGGGCCTCTGCGGGCGCGGGGCCGGTGCCGGCGCCCGGCGCCATGGCATCCCAGTTGAGACCCGCGCGGGTCACCCCCGAGACCAGCAGCAGGACGAGTACGGGAACCAGCCGGCGGCGCACCGGAACGGCCATCGGTACGAAGCTGAGGGCGAGCAGCGCCACCGGTACGGCGAGGAAGAACACCGGCGGGGCCAGATCCGGTACCAGCCACAGCCACCAGCGGCCGCTCAGCAGGAAGTTGAGCGCCGAGTACAGGGCCCAGAGCGCGGTGAGCGCGATCAGCGTCCGGGCAGCCACGGCCCGGCGCCGCCCGGACCGGCCCGGCGGCGCCCCGGGCTCGGGCGCGGAGGGCGTGAGGGTGTCGGGGGCGGCCGTCATGCGGACGCCCCGAGCGTGCGGTCGTACGGTCGCTTGAGGAACACGCGGCCGAACAGTAGCAGTGCCCGCGACCCCGTTGTCATGCTTGCCGGCCGGTCCGGCGGGTGCCGCAGGTTCCGCCGTGGGGCGGCACCCGGGTGGTTCGATACAGAACCAATATCCGGCCGATATGCGACGGCACTGAACTGGTCACATGACGCAATCCGTGTCGGTCGTCATCCCGGCCCACAACTCAGCCCGCACCCTCGGCGCCTGCCTGGACTCGGTCTATGCCCAGACCTGTCGGATCCACGAGGTGATCGTGGTGGACGACGGCAGCACGGACCGGACGGCCGAGGTCGCACAGGGCTATCCCTGCACCCTGATCCGCAGTGACGGCAACCGCGGCGTGTCGGCGGCACGGAACACCGGCATCGCCGCCGCCACCGGCGAGATCCTCTTCTTCCTCGACTCCGACGAGGCACTCACCCCCGACTCGGTGGCGGGCGCGCTGGAGATCCTGGGTGCCGACCCGGAATGCGGCTGTGTGCACGGGGTGATCGCACCCGACCCGCTGTTCGACGACGGCCCGGTCGAGCACTACAAGGTGTTGCACGCCTACTGGTGGCGGGCGCGGGGGGCCGGCGAGGTGGAGACCGCGTTCTTCGCCCAGGCCGCCGTCCCGCGCCGGGTCTTCGACGAGCTGGGCGGCTTCGACGAGCGGCTGCGCGACTCGGAGGACCTGGAGTTCAGCGACCGGCTCGCGCCGCACTACCGGATCGTCCTCACCGACCGGATCGTGGCCCTGCACGACGAGGAGCACCGCCTGTGGCCGCTGCTCGCCGAAACGTTCCGACGGGCCCTGCTGCTGGTCCCGGCCCTGGTGTCGGCGCGCCGGGGAGGGCGCAAGAACCTCACCGCCAACAGCCCGGCCTCCGTCGCGGCGGCCGCCCTGCTCCTCGCGGCACTGCCGCTCACCCCCTGGTACCCGCTCCTGCCCGTGGCCGGTCTCCTGGCGTTCTGCGCCGCCAACGCCGGGCTGCTGCGGTTCGTCGCCCGCCACCGGGGGCCCGGCTTCGTCCCGTTCTTCACCGGCGTCCACCTGCTGACCCACGCCGCCTTGCTGACCGGCGCCGCACTCGGCGCCCTGCGGATGCTCGGCGGGGCGGCGGCCGGGCGGCGGCGGACTCCCCGTGAGACCCGCGAGACGGCGGTACGCCGATGATGGACCGGCTGCGCAGACTGCTCACCCCGGTCGTCGTACTCGCCGCCCTGATCGGCGTGTACTTCGTCGTCCGCAACGAAGGCGCGGCCGCCGCCCGGGCGTTCGCCAGGCCCGAGGCCGTCCCGCTGCTGGCCGCCGCCGTGGTCACCAACGTCGCGGGGCTCGTGTTCGCGGTGCATGCCTGGCGGGTGCTGATCCCCGGTGAGCACCCCATCAAGGGCCTGTACGCCGCGAAGATCTACTTCCTGGGGCAGCTCAGCAAGTACGTTCCCGGGCGGGTCTGGGGTGTGCTCACCCATGTCGCCCACGGACGCGCGGCCGGAGTGCCCGGCGCCCAGATGACCTCGGCGTACCTGCTGAGCCTGATGCTCACCATCCTCACCGGGGTGGGCGTCAGCCTGCTCGCCGCCCCCGCCGCGTTGCCGGGCCACTGGCCGTGGCTGTGCCTGCCCGCCCTGTTCTTCGTGGCCTGTGTGGTGTGGCCGGCTCTGGCCACCCGCCCGGTCACGGCCCTGTCGCGGATGGTCCGCAGGCCCGTGGAACCGCCCCCGGACAGCGCTGTGCGGCGGGCGATGCTGCTGGCCGTCGTCTCCTGGCTGTTCTCAGGACTGCACCTGTGGTTCCTGGTGCTGGCCCTGGACGCACCGGTGTGGGCCGGGCTGGGCGTGGCGGTCGGTGCCTTCGCGCTCGCCACCGTCGTCAGCAGCCTCGCCCTGATCGTCCCGGACGGCTGGGGCGTGCGCGAACTGACCATCACCGCCGCGCTGGCCACCGTGCTGCCCACCGGCACCGCGGCCACCGCCGCCATCGCCAGCCGCCTCGTCTGCGTCCTGGCCGAGCTCGGCAGTTCGGCGGTCGTCCTTGTCTGGTCCCGGCTCAGGTCCGTGACCCCGCAGCCCGGAGTCCCCCAGTCCGAAGCCCCCCTGTCCGTGACCCCGCAGTCCGAAGTCCCCCTGTCCGTGACCCCGCAGTCCGAAGTCCCCCTACCCGTGACCCCGCAGCCCGCTGCTCCGATGGGAGAAACCCGTGTACACCCTTGACGACGCCGAACAACTCGAGGTCGGCGAGGTGCACGACCTGTACCGGCAGTACGTGAACAAGAGCCAGGTGTCCCTGATGACCTCGTTCGGCTTCGGCCGGGAGCTGGTCGACCACGCCGAAGGCGCCTATCTGACGCTGGCCGACGGGCGCCGGATCCTCGACCTGACCGGTGGCGTCGGCGTACTCAACCACGGTCACAACCACCCCCGGATCCTCGCCGCCCGTGAACGCTTCGCCCGCAACAAGCGGATGGAGGTCCACAAGACCTACTTCTCGCCCTACCTGGCGGCGCTCAGCCGCAACCTGGCCGAGGTCCTGCCCGGCGACCTGAACATGTCGTTCCTTCCCAACTCGGGAGCGGAAGCGGTCGAAGGCGCGGTGAAGCTCGCGTACAAGTACCACAGCGGCAAGCGTCACACCGTCCTGCGCGCGGACTGCGCCTTCCACGGCAAGCTCCTGGGATCCGGCGGTCTGACCGGCCAGAACCAGTTCTCTTTCCCGACCATTCCCGGCATCGGCACCTTCACGTACGGAGACCTCGACTCGGTGCGCGCGGCCGTCGCCGCCCACTCCGGCGACGTCTACGCGATCCTCATCGAGCCGTTCAGCGCCTCCACCATCCAGTGGTGCTCCGAGGAGTTCCTGCGCGGCCTGCGGGAGCTGTGCACCCGCCACGACATCGTGCTGATCTTCGACGAGATCTACAGCGGCTGGGGCAAGACCGGCAGCATGTTCTACTTCATGCGCTATCCGGACCTCATTCCGGACGTGGTCACCACCTCCAAGTCGCTCGGTGGCGGCAAGTCCTCCATCTCCGCGTACGTCGCCCGCGAGCCGGTCTTCCGCAAGGCGTACGACAACCTCGGCGACTCCCTGCTGAATTCCACCTCCACCACGTACTACGGTTTCGGCGAGGAGTGCGCCACCGCCCTCGAAGCGGTCAACATCGCGGTCGAGGACGACTATCCGGCGCGTGCCCGGGCCATCGAGGCCGTCCTCGAACCCGGGCTCGCCCGCCTGGCCAAGGAGTATCCCGACGCGATCGGCAAGGTCGCGGGGGCGGGCGCGCTCTGGGGCGTCTTCATCGACGGCGGCCCGAAGATCCTCGACCTGGTGGCGAAGCTGGCGCCGGGCGGCATGGCCAGGGACCCGCAATTCAAGACCAAGCTGGTCACCTGCGCTGTGGTCAACGCCCTCTACGAGGACCACGGCATCTTCGCCTACTACACCCTCAACGGCCAGAACCCCCTGATCCTCGGCCCTTCGCTGGTCACCGAACCCATCGAGGTGGAGCGCGCGGTCGACGCGCTCGGCGAGGTCCTGGAACGCAGCCTGGGCCGTCTCGTCACCCGTTTCATCAAGCAGAAGGTGAGCTCACAGTGGTGATCACGATCACCGGTGCGGCGGGCATGCTCGGTTCGCGGCTCGCCGAACGCCTGCTGGCCGACGGACACGAGGTCAGGGGGGTCGACCTGCGCCCGGGACCCGGCGTGGAGTTCGTCGGCGACATCCGCGACCGCGCGGTGATGGACCGGGCCCTGGCCGGCGCCGACGTCCTCGTGCACGCGGCGGCCGCGCTGCCCAGCTATCCCGACGAGCAGATACGCTCGATCATCATCGGTGGTACGGAGAACGTGTTCGCCGCCGCGAGCGCGGCGAAGACCCCACGCGTCGTGCACATCTCCTCCACCGCCGTGTACGGGCTGCCCACGGTGGTCCCCACGCCGGAGGAGTACCCGCGCGAGCCGGTCGACACCTACAGCCGGGCCAAGGCCGCGGCCGAGGTGATCGCCGAGCGCCACCGCGACAACGGGATGTGCGTGCCGATCCTGCGGCCCAAGACCTTCGTGGGCCCCGGCCGGATGGGCCTGTTCTCGATGCTGTTCGAGTGGGCGGAGGAGGGCCGCAACTTCCCGGTCCTGGGCAAGGGCGACGTCCGCATCCAGATGTTCGGCATCGACGACCTGGTCGACGCGGTCGTCACCGTGCTCACCGCGTCCGACGACGTCGCCAACGACACGTACAACCTGGCGGCGGCCGAATTCGGCACGCTGCGCGAGGACTTCCAGGCCGTCCTGGACGCGGCGGGCCACGGCAAGCGGGTCGTGGGCCTGCCCGCCCGCCCGGCGCTGAGCGTACTGAGCGTGCTGCAGCGGGCCAAGCTCTCACCGGTGTACGGACGGCTGCTGCACAAGCTGATGGACGACTCGTACGTCAGTATCGACAAGGCCAAGGCGAGGCTCGGGTTCACCCCCCGGCTCTCCAACCAGGACGCCGTCCTGCTCACCTACGCATGGTGGCGCACCGCCCGCCACGAAAGTCCCGCAGGCGGTTCCACCGGCCGCACCAGCCGGGACCCGTGGAGCCAGGGACTGCTGACCGCGGCGAAGATCTTCTTCTGAGGAGTGCGCCATGACCTTCTTGGACGAAAGAGCGAAGGCTGCCCCGGCCGGCGAAAGGCCCCGGGCCGGCGGGCCGATCGCCCTCATCAGACCCGGCCAGTGGCCGAAGAACTTCCTGGTGGTACCGCTCCCGCTGCTCGGCGCCGCCTGGGAGTGGGACATGGCAGGCCGGGTGGTGGTCGCCATGATCGCGTTCGTACTGGCCTCGTCGCTGGTGTACGTGGTCAACGACATGGCGGACGTGGAACGCGACCGGCGCCACCCCGTCAAACGGAACCGGCCGCTGGCCTCCGGCCGGGTGAGCATGCGGACGGCGGTGGCGCTGGGCCTGGGCCTGGCCGGTCTGCTCGCTCCACTGCTCGTGCTGCTCGGCCCCGGCGGGGCGTGGCCGGTACTGCTCTACCTCGTCGTCAACGCCGCCTACAGCTGGCGGCTGAAGCACCTGCCCCTGCTGGACGTGTTCATCGTCGCCACCGGTTTCGTCCTGCGTCTGCTGGGCGGGTACGAGGCGAGTGGCCGTCCCGTCGCGGAGTGGCTGGTTCTCACGGTCCTCACGCTGTGCCTGGTGCTGATCCTGGGCAAACGACGGCATGAGCTGGGCGTCTCCGGCACCGGGCACCGCCCCGCGCTCGTCGGCTACTCGGCCCACTTCCTGGACCTGATGCTGGTGATGTGCTCGGCGCTGACCATGGTCGGGTACCTGCTCTACCTGCGCACCGAATCGGGGTACGGGACGGGCGCGCTGCTCACGGCGCCCTGCGCGCTGTTCGCGCTCTTCCGCTACCTGCAGATCGTGGTCGTCAGGAGCGAGGGCGGAAACCCCGTACGGACACTCCTCCGGGACCGCGTCATGATGTCGAACTCGTCCATCTGGGGCGTCCTGCTGGTGGTGTTCCAGATCGCCTGACGCCTGACCGGTCCGCGCGCTTCCCGAACCCGTACCGATGACCCGTATCCGTACTCGCACCAACCGAGGATCCGAATGGCTGCACCCCTCGTGTCGGTGGTCGTCCCCATGTACAACGACCGCCGCACCGTCGACCTGTGCCTGCGCTCCGTACTGGAACAGACCTACCCGAAGCTGGAAGTGATCGTCGTCGACGACGCCAGCACCGACGACTCGGCCGAGCTGGCCGCCGGGCACCCCGTCACCCTGGTGCGGGCCGAGCGCAACGGCGGTCCCGGAGCCACCCGCAACCTGGGCGTCCGGCACGCGACCGGTGAGATCGTCTTCTTCCTGGACGCCGACCTGACCATGCACCCGGAAGCGGTCGCGCAGGCGGTCGAGCTCTTCGAGGAGAACCCCTCGTACGGCGCGGTGTTCGGCATACCGGACAAGGAGCCGCTGTTCGCCGAGACCCTCGTCGGGCAGTACCGCATCCTTCAGTACTACTACTGGCGCAAGAGTGCCGAGGGCATGGTCAGCGGCGGCTTCTACGCCCTGGGCGCGGTCCGCAGGACGGCCTTCCTCGAAGCGGGGTGGTTCAACCCGGCGCTGCGGCAGACCGAGGAGATCGACCACGCGGAACGGCTTGCCGGCCGCCATCCCATGCTGCTGACCTCCCGCATCCGCGGGCGGCTGTCCGACGAGAGCCGGATGCGGCCGCTGCTGCGCAAGGCGTTCGTCCGCAGCCGGCTGCGGGTGCCGTTCTACCTGGACCGGGGCCGCGCGATGCAGGGCATGGAGACCGGTGGGCGGGCGGTGGCCTCCGTGATGGCCGCGCTCACCCTGGTGAGCCTGCCACCGGCCGTGGTGTGGCCGCCGGCGGCGCTGGTCCCGGGGATCGCACTGGTCCTCTGCGTCCTGGCGGACCTGGGCCAGTACACGTTCGTCGCCAAGGAACGCGGCCCGGCCTTCCTGGTCTTCTTCACCCTGTGCCACCTCCTGGTCAGCACGGCCGTGGTCGCGGGCCTCGCGGCGGGCCTGGCCCAGTGGGTGCTCAGCGGGCGCTTCCGCCGCATGTACAAACAGCGGGCGACGGCATGACGGCCCATCAGGCGGAACCGGTCCGGCCGTACCCGGCCGGGGAGCTGCCGGAGCCGTCACAGACGTCGGAACCGGGCCCCGCCCCGAGCCGGGGGCGGCGGGCCGGGCGGTTCCTGCGGCTGTGGTACGGGCGTGGTCTCGTCGGCCTGGCCGGGCTCTGGCTCCTGTACGCGACCGTCCGGTGGCTGGTCAGCGGCCGCTGGCACTGGGCCATCCCTCTCGACGCCGCCCCGCCGCTCCTCCTGGTCGCCGTCCCCGCCGTCCTCCTGTCGGCAAGCGCCGCGGCCTGCGGGCGCCGCAGGCCGTGGGCCGCCGGGATCTCCCTGGCCGCACTGCTCCTCGGACTCACCACCGGCTCCGGGCTGAACTGGCCCGCGCTGTGGCGCGGCGAGGGCACCGTGCCGCCCGGCGCGCTCCACGTGGTGTCGCTGAACACCCAGTACTGGGGCCAGGCCACCAGCGTCGACCGGGTGTACGCCCTGCTGCACCGGCAGAAGGCCGACGTCTACCTCCTCCAGGAGCACGTGACCTGGAAGCCGGGCCTCGGCGAGGACGGGTACGCCAAGCTCGACGACGACGCGCGGCTGCGCGCCGAGTTCCCCGGCTACCACATCGCCCGCCGCGGTGAGCTGCTCACCCTCTCCCGCTTCCCGATCGTCGCCAAACCGCCGATCGGCCCCGGCGCGGAGATCGACGCCGACCCCGCCGTCCCCTTCAGCCGGGTCTTCGCCCGGGACAAGGTGATGCGTACGGATCTGCGCGTCGGCGGCAGGATCCTCAGCGTCTACAACGCGCACATCACCGTGCAGCTGGCACCGGACAACCTGAACCCCTTCTCCGGATTCGACTTCGACTCCTACTTCCACCGGAAGTTCACCTGGCGGCAGGAGGAACTGCGCGGCCTGGAGAAGGACCTGGACAGCAACCCCAATCCCACGGTGATCGCGGGGGACTTCAACGCCACCGCGTCGATGCGCGAGCTGGACGGGCTGCGGGACAGGGCCGACGACGCACTGCGCGCCAACGACGACTTCGTGCCGCTGAGCTGGAAGTTCAACGCACCGGCCGGGTTCGAGTGGGACAGCGTGTTCAACCGGTCGCTGCCGCTCTGGCGGGTGGACTGGAGTTTCACCACGGGCCCCGTGGATCTGCACCGCTACGCGTTCCGGCCCACCGACGGCGTCTCGGAACACCGGATGCAGGATCTGTGGCTCTCACTGTGACCGCGCAAGGCGCCATGCCGCCCGGGGGCCCGGGGCCACCGCTCCCGGAGCTCCGGGAGCGGTGGGACGCCGGCCGGTCCCCGGCCGGCCGGTCCCTGGGCCCGGGGCCTTCAGCAGAGCTTCACCCGCTCCATGCCGAGCAGGATCCCCTGCTCCAGCTCGCTCAGCTCGGGACCCGGCTCGATGCCCAGTTCCTCGACCAGGGTCGACCGGATCCTGCGGTAGACGGCCAGAGCCTCGGCCGTGCGGTGCGAGCGGTACAGGGCGAGCATGAGCTGGGCGTGCAGATGCTCCCGGTACGGGTGCGCGGCGGCCAGCTCCATGATCTCCCCGATCAGGTCCTGGTGCCGTCCGAGATCGAGCTCCAGCCGCACACGCTCCTCGACGGCGCGCAGCCGCGCCTCCTCCAGACGGCGTGCGCCCGAATCCACTCCCGGGCCCGAGAGGCCGGCGAGAGCGGGTCCGGTCCACAGGGACAGCGCACGGCGCAGTTCCAGGACGGCCTCGGCCGCCAGACCGGCCTCGGCGAGCGACCGCGCATGGCCGACCCGGGCTTCGAACACCGCGGCGTCCAGGTCGGATTCGGCCAGCCGCAGGCGGTACCCCGAGGGGTGGGTCTCGATCAGTTCCGGTGCGCCGGCCGCGGCGAAGGCACGCCGCATCGAGGAGACGCAGATCCGTATCTGCGTACGGGCGCTCGCGGGTGGGGTGCTGCCCCAGACCGCGTCGACGAGCCGGTCGAGCGCGACGACCCAGTTGGCTTCCAGGGCCAGGACCGCCAGAACGATTTTGGTCCGCCTTCCCCCGAGATGGACGGGTTCTCCGTCAACGGTGACGCGCAGTGGGCCGAGGACATGGACAAGCACAGCAGAGATCCCCCCGTACGTGACTTCCGAGCATCGTCGGAGCCGTCCGGCGCGTCCGATCGCGCGCACGACAGCCGCTGTCTCCTCTGCGGCGACCTGTCTCCAAGTGCCGGAAGGCAAGCTGGCGTTGACGTTTCCTGCTCGGATCTCGCGTTAGCTTGGTATGGACCTATGGAGGTGTCAAGCGAATACGAAGAGTAATCGCATGTTGGATGCATGGGTCCCGTTCGGGCGAGTCAACTCGCCCCCAATGCCCGCAAACTGACGTGCGTTCAGTCAATTGTCTAGACCTATTGACAGCCCTGGGAGGGCCCTCCTAGGGTCGCAATCCGGTGATCGAAAATGCGCCGGACATTCGTACTTGGGGGTTTTGTGAACAGTCCTGGTGAATCCCGAGACGGTGTGGCCACGATCGCGGAAGGCGCAGTTCCGCTGCTCCCCGTGAGTCTCGACGAGGCACACTCCCCACAGAAGGTCATGGCGCACGGAGACCTGCTCCGGCGGTTCGTGGCGGGGGACGAATTCAAGCCGATCCACATGCGCATCGGCATCATGGGCGCCTGCAACATGCGGTGCAACTTCTGCAACTTCCACTCCCCGAACGAGGAGCAGTTCTACGACCTGTTCTCGTTCAAGGACTCCATCGCCACCGGCAAGGCGGTCGGCCTGCTGAGGGAGTTCGCGGCCAACGACGGCCGTGCCGTCACCTTCTGCGGCAGCGGCGAGTGCACCATCCACCCCGGGTACGCCGAGATCAGCCGGGCCGGCCACGAGGCCGGTCTGCGCATCGGGCTGATCACCAACGGCTCCAGGCTCGGCCGGCCGGCCGTCGCCGAGGCCGTGGCGGCCACCCACACCTGGGTGCGCATCGGGCTGAACGCCGGGACCGAGGCCACCTTCAACGACATCACCCGGGACCGGGAGCAGACCTTCGCGTCCTTCGTCGGGGCGGTGGGACGGCTGCGCGAGAGGGCGGTGGCCCCGGACTTCCGCATCGGCTTCAACTTCGTGATCACCCAGCAGAACCACCGGGAGATCCTGGAAGCGGCCCGCATCGGCCTCGACTCCGGAGCGCACTACGTGCGCTTCGAGCCGGAGTTCTACAGCGGGCTCGGCCACGAGACCATCGAGGCCGTGATGCCGGAGATCGCGGAGTCCCTCAGGCAGGCCGCGGCGCTGTCCACGGACGCGTACGAGGTGTCGGTCCCCAAGCTCGACCGCGGCCCGATGGACCAGGTCGACGACGTCGAGGGCGACTTCGAGCGGTGTCACTACAGCCGGTTCGTCACCGCGGTCGGCGCCGACGGCAATCTCTACCCGTGCCCGCAGGTTCACCTCAACAGCCGCTACCTGATCGGCAACGTGCTCGAGCAGGGCTACGCGGAGGTCCTCGAGGGCGGACCGCGCGCCGAGTGGGAGGCCGCCAACCCCCGCCGTACCGACCTGTGCAAGTCGTGCTTCTACCGCCCGCAGAACGAGCTCCTGGAGCACCTCCACCGCGGACAGATCCAACTGGACCAGGCGCTGGACTCGTATGCGGTGGAAGTCCCCAGCACGCTGCACGCCGACTTCATCTGACGCAGCCCCACCAGCCACGAAGCCCCTGCTCGTTCTCACGGAACCGGTCCGAGAATCCCCATGCAGACCAGCCACTTGCGCCGGCTCCTCACCGCCGGGCCGACGCTGCGCCACGCCCGGTCCGACCGGGTCCGCTCCACGGTGGAGCGCCTGGCGCGCATCGAGCGCGCGCCGCTCCACGCCACCGCCGTCACCGTCTCCGTACGCGAGGGCCTGCGGCGCGAGCAGCTGACCCTGGAGTCTCCGGTACGCGGAGAGTTCCGGGCCACCCTCTTGTCGCCCGAGGACGCCGGGCCCGGGCCCGGCGTCCTGGTACTCGGCGGGAAGAACGCACAACTCGACCACCTCACCGGCGAGTCGGCGCCGGACCACCCGGACCGCAATGTCGCCGAGCGCCTGGCGCGGGCCGGCTTCACCACCCTCGCCTTCGCGTACGGCATCGGCGGCGGGCTCGACACCGAGCGGCTCACAGGGCGCGACGAAGGAGCGCTGCTCGCTCACGCCTTCGCGCTCACCGGCCGCTCCCTGCTCGGAGCCCTCACCGGCGACGCGCTCGGCGCCCTGGACGTGCTCCGCGCCCACCCACTCGTCGACCCGGACCGCACCGGACTGTTCGGGCACAGCCTGGGCGCCGCTGTCGCCCTGCACACCGCGCTCCTCACGGAACACCCCCTCCCCGTCTGCGCGGCCAGTCACCTCGGCACCTATCAGATGCTGTACGCACGGCTGCTGACCGGATGCGAGGGCGCGGCTCTGCCAGGCGTCCTGGAGTACGCGGACCTGCCCGACCTCTACGCGGCCCTCGCCCCCGCGCCCCTCCAGCTCCAGTACGGCACGGCCGACCCCCACCTCGACGCGGCCGACGCCCGCGCCGCCGCCGAAACGGTCCGCCGCGCGTACGCGGAAGCCGGGGCGCAGGAACCGGACATCCTCGAACTCCCCATGGGACACGGCACCCACGGGGCGCACGCGGCGGACTTCTTCGCCCGGGCCCTGGCCGCACCCGCGGCGCCTCCCGCCCCCGTGCCCGCCCAGCGCATCAGCTTCGGCGTCGCCGACCGGCGCGCCGTACTGGACCGCGTCGACGCCGCACTCGCTTCGGGCGTCCTCACCCAGGGCCCGCTGGTCACCCGTTTCGAAGAGCTGACCCGCACCTGGACCGGCACGCCGGGCGCCGCCGTCGCGTCCGGCTCCGCCGCCCTGGAGATCGCCCTGCGGGTGCTCGACGTGGCCGGCCGCACCGTCCTCGTCCCCGTGAACACGTTCTTCGCGACCGCGGCGGCAGCCGTGCGCGCCGGGGCCAAGGTCCGCTTCGTCGACGTCGAACTCGACGGTCTCGGCATGGACCCGGACGCGCTGCGCACCGCGCTCGGCCAGTACCCGGACACGGCCGCCGTGGTGCCCGTGCACATCGGCGGCATCGTCTCACCGGCCCTCGACGGCGTCCTGGAACAGTGCGCCGAGCGCGGCGTCCCCGTCGTCGAGGACGCCGCCCACGCCTTCGGCAGCGCCCTGGGCACACGCCCGGCCGGCAGCCTCGGGCGGTTCGGCGCGTTCTCCTTCTTCCCCACGAAGGTCGCGGTCAGCGGCGAGGGCGGGCTGCTCACCGGCTCCGGGCCCGACGACCTGGAACACGTACGGCGCTGGCGGGACCACGGCAAGAGCGCCGCCGGCTCCACCCTGCACGACCGGCCGGGCGGCAACTGGCGGCTCAGCGAACTGCACGCCGCCGTCGGCACCGTGGACCTGGAACGCTTCGCGGACACCCTGGCCGCCCGCCGTGCGCTCGCCGCGCACTACGACGTCCTGCTGGACGGGACGGCCCTCCTGCGGGCGCACACCGTGCCCGACGGCACCCGGAGCAACTACTACAAGTACCTGGTCTGCCTGGACGAGTCCGTCGACCGTGACCTGCTGAAGAGGCGACTGCGGGAGCGGTACGGTGTCCACCTCGCGGGCGAGGTCTACGACCGGCCTCTCTGCGACCATCCCTACTTCACCCAGGACACCGGGGGAGTGGACCGGACAGGGGCCTACCCCCGGGGCCGGTGGTTCGCCCGCCACCACATCGCCCTGCCCCTGTATCCGTCCCTCACCCACGGCGAGCAGATACGGGTGGTCTCGGCGCTGCGCGGCGAGCTCACGTGACACTTCCCGCCCCCGCCCCCCTCGTCCACACCTTCCGCCGCGGCGCCTGGCAGCCGTCCCTCGACACGGTGGCACTGCCCGGCGCCACGGGAACGCGTCTCGCCCTCGTCCCGGAGATCGTGGCCGCCGCCGACCGCCGCTGGTGGGACCGGACCGTCCCCGGCCTGCCGCCCGCACCGGCCGCGCGGCGCCGGCTGCTGCTGCGCGCACTGGACCTCTTCGAGCACGGCATCCTCACCGTCGGAGGGCTCGGGCCGCAGAGCGGCGACGACTTCCGCACCGCGCTGTGGCGGACCGCCGGGCTTCCGGCCCCCCTGGTCGACCGCTGGTGCGGGATGCTCCGCACGACCCTGGCGCAACGCCGCACACCCGAACCGGACGAAGCGCTGGCCCTGGTCTCGTTGCCGGGCAACACCTTCACCTGTCTGGACGCGGTGCTGGAGCAGGTGGAGCGCTCGGCCGCTGTGTGGGTACGTCCCAGCAGACGCGAACCGCTCTCCGCGGCCCGGCTGGTCGCGGCCCTGCTGGCGGCGGGCTGGCCACCCGTGCGGATCGCGTTCTGCCCGACCGGACAGCGGGCCCTCGGCGGCCTGATCAGGCTCACCGGCCGGCACGTGGTCTTCGGCGGCACCGGTATCGCCGCCTCGGTCCGCGCGTCCGCCGCCCTCACCCTGCACGGCCCCGGCCGGGGCTGCGCTCTGGTGCCCGAAGGCATGGGCACCGCCGAGGCGGTCGACTGGCTGCTGCCGCTGATCGCGGCCGACTCCGGACGGTTCTGCAGCAACGTCCGCACCGTCGTCCACGCGGGCCCCGCGGCGCCACTGGCCACCGCCCTGGCGGCGGAGCTCGATACGATCGCCCCCCCGCCCTCCCCGGGCCCGTGGCCGCTGACCGCCTTCCGCGAGCCGGGCTCCGCACAGCGGGCGGCCCGCTCCGTGGCGGACCGGATGCGCCCGGGGGACCGGCTGCTGACCCGCAGGCCCCCGGTCCTCGAAGGGCCCGGAGGCGACACCTGTGTAACTCCTCACCTCGTACTGATCGGCGAAGGCCCGCAGGAGCCGGACCGGCATCCGCTGATCGGCCACGAAGCGCCGTTCCCGTTCGCCGCCGTCGTGAGGGCCACGGGCCCGGCCGCCGCGGCGATCGCGGACGGGTCCCTGTTCGTGTACCGACCGCTGTCCGACGGGACAGCGCAGAGGGGAACCCCATGACGACCGCACCGAGCACCCTTCTGGGCCCCGGGACGGCCTACGCCGCCATGCGCGAGAGCGTGCCGGAACTCACCGTCGACCTCGACACCTGGACGCGCCGCATGATGCGGTGGCACTTCTCGCCGGGGACCGGCTCCCCGTTCTGGGTCTCCCGCCGGGGCTCCCTCGGCTTCGACCCCGAGAAGGACGTCGACGGCTTCGCGGCACTGGAGCTCTTCGGCCTCTTCGACAAGGCCGAACTGCGCGCCGCCCGCGCCCGCGACCTGCGCCCGCGCGGCTACCACGGCCGTCCCTTCCGGATCTTCGAAACCGGTGGGACGACCGGCACCCCCTGCCGGATCGTCAATGTCACACGCCTCGCGTACGACGTGGAGATCTACCGCCTCATGCTCCGGGCGCGCGGCGTGGCCCGCGGCGACATCCTGGCGATGACCCCGATGGGACCGCACGCGTACGGGCACTTCGTGGAAGCCCTCGCGGACAGCTGGAACGGGGCGGTGCACGCCATCGACTTCGATCCGCGCTGGGTGAAGGCCGCGCTGCGCGCGGGCGGCGAGGCGCAGGCGTACACCGACCACCTCGTCGCGCAGACGCTCCCGCTGCTGGCCGGCGAGCGGCCCGCACTGCTCTTCACCACCCCCCGCCTGCTCGTCGAGCTCGCCATGCGGCTGCCGCGCCCCCTGCACACGTACGGCGTCCGTGCCGTCTGCACCGGCGGCACCTCCTGCACGCCCGCCGAGGCCCAGTTCCTGCGCGAGGAACACCTCGTGGGCGTGCAGTGGATCGACACGTACGGCAACACGCTCGTCGGCCACGCCCTGCAGGCCGACGCCGTGCCGGGCGCGCCCGCCCTGCCGGACGGCAGTACGCACGCGTACCACCTGCCGCCCCCCTTCGCGGTGATGACGGTCGTCGACCCGCACGACCCCTGGCGGGAGGTGGCGGTGGGGGAGCGCGGCCGAGTGCGGGTCACCACGCTCCTGGAGGACCTCTTCATCCCCAACCTGCTGGAGCGGGACAGCGCCGTCAGGACCGGCCCGCACCCCTGGTTCCCCTGGGACGGCGTGGCGGCCGTGCGGCCGTTCGGCGACGGCGCGGGCGAAGAGGGCACGGAGGAAGCCGTGGAGGGCGTGTACTGACCGACTCCCCCCGCGTGCCCACCCCACCCGCGCCGAAGGACCCCCTCGTGAAACTGCACTCGAAGCCTGCCCCGACGCTGCGCTCGAACGGCGTCCCCATAGCCTCCTCGCCGGACCTGTTCGGTCCCCTCGTCCCCAGTACGGACCACCTCGCCGACCCCGCGGCCCTGCGCCGGCGCCTGCGCGCCGACGGATACCTGTACCTGCCGGGCATCTTGGACCGGGCCGAGGTGCTGCGCCTGCGCGGTGCGTACTTCTCGCTCTTCCCGGCCGGCTACCTGGCCGACGGCACCCGCCCCGAGGACGGCGTCTTCTCGGGCAGGGTCCCGGACGGGCTCCCCGAGTACGGCGTGGCGGGGCACCCCGCCCACACCTTCGTACGATCGGCCGCCTTCCGGCGTTTCCTGGACAACCCCCTCCTCGCCGGCCTCGCCGAGACCCTTCTCGGCGGCGGCGCCGAGATGCTGCCCCGCCGTATCCTGCGCCACTTCCACCGCGGGACGGGCCGGGCCTCCCGCGCCCATGTCGACCTCGACTACATGGACGCCGTCGCCGCACCGCCCCGCGTGCTCACCCTGTGGATCCCGGTGGGCGACTGCCCGAGGCGGACCGGCTCGCTCGTCTACCTGGAGGGCTCCCACACGCTGGCACCCGAGGAGTACGCGCCGCTGCGCGACACCACGGACCGCCTCGGCGACCGGCGGCCGATCTCCCACGACCTGGAGCTGACAGCCCGTCACCTGGGCCGCCGCTGGCTGTGGACCGACTTCACCGCCGGAGACCTCATGGTGCACGTGCCGCAGATCATCCACGCCTCGCTGGACACGACGACCACCACCATGCGCCTGTCCGCCGACGTCAGATTCCTCCGCTCGGGAGACACGCCCGACCCGCGCTGGCTGCGTCCCTGGTCGGCGGACGACGGCGCATGACCCCACCGGCCCCCGATCGGAGCACCCACATGCCCACGTCACCCGAACCGGCCGTTCCCCGGCTCGCCGAACGCCTCACCGCCTACGCCGTACTGGCCCACGACCCGGCCGTGCCGGCCATCGCCGCCGACTACTGGGCCAAGAGCGAGGCCCATTACCGTACGGTCGATGCCGCGCTCGCCGCCCTCGTGGCGGACGCGCCCGCCGCCGCGCGGCCGTACGGGGAGGTCCTCGCCGACCCCACGCGCGCCGCCGCGCAGCACGCGCTGCGCGAGGGCCTCACCACGCTGCTCGACGAGCGCCCGGAGCAGCGGAAGCGGCTGGCGGCGGCGGTGGCGGAGGCCGACCGGCACATCTGGATCGACTACCACCTCGGCGCCGAATACACCGCGCGGCCGCTCCCGGCGGTGCCCGGGGCGCCCGGCCTCCGTCCGCGCCCCGAGACCGCCGCCGTCCACGTGGTGATCCCCTTCCGGGACCGCGCGGGCGGCCTGCGGACCCGTAATCTGCTGGCCTGCCTACGGGCGCTCGCCGACCAGGAAGGCGGACCCGGCCACCGGGTCACCGTGGTGGAGGCCGACAGCGAGCCCCGCACGCGCCGGGCGCTGGAAGGCGTCGTCGACCGTTACGTCTTCGCCCGCAAGGACGGCCTGTTCAACAAGGCGTGGGCGGTCAACGTGGGCGTCGTCGAATCGGCCCGGGACGCCGCCTCCGAGCCCGCGTACGTGTGCGTGCTGGACGCCGACATCCTCGTGGACCGCTTCTTCGTCGCCCGCAACACCGCCCGCCTGCGCGACGGCGGCCACGGCACCCACCTGCCGTACCGCTGGTCGCTCTCCCTCGACGCGCCGTCCACGCTGCGCGCCATCGCCCTGCGCAACGACGACGGCGCCGCCGACGTGCCCGCGTCCGTCCTGCGCGGCCTGCTGCTGCGGGAGCCGCCCGGCGGCTGCGTGTGGCTGCGCACCGACGTCTTCCACGCGGTGGGCGGCTTCGACGAGCGGTACGAGGGCTGGGGCGGCGAGGACGACGACGTGGTCGCCCGCCTGAGCGCCGCCGCCTCGCTGCGCCGCTACGACGACGCGCTGCTGCACCTCGACCATCCCCGGCCCGAGATGACCCGGGACGACGGTGCGCCGTTCAACGCCCATGTCGAGCCGATGAGCTGGACCCCGGCCCACGGATACGGCGACCGGCGGAAGTTCACCGTCACCACGCCCTGACCGGCGCCCCGCCCAGGGCGTCCGAGCGGTGTGCCGCCACGATGACGTCGTCGACGAGAACGGCCTCGGCCACCGGGCAGACCGGTGGCCGTCCGGCCGCGACGGCCGCGACGAAGTCGGCGACGAGCGGCAGATGAGGATTGGCGTCCGGCTCGTACCGCACCCGCCGCGTGCCTTCGGGGCCGGCCACGGTCAGCTTCCCCGAGTCCAGCGGGTCCAGGACGAGGGAGCGGCCGCCGCCGTGGAACGCGACGCGGTCCACCGGCGGCCCGTCGCCCCACTCCATCAGACAGTGCGCGCGCAGTCCGGGCCATCCGAGCTCCACCTCGGCCCTGCGCTCGGCGCCCGCGGCGAAGCGCCGGTCCAGCCGCGCGCTCACCTGCGCGGGCCGCCCGAACAGCATCAGCAGCAGGTCCAGGCGGTGGCTTCCCGCATAGGCGAGCACCCCGCCGCCCGACACGGCGGGGTCGGTGCGCCAGCGCATGGGGTGGCCGGGACCGGGCTCGAACGCGCACCGGAACCGCACTTCCACCCGGTGCGGCGACCAGCGGGCCAGCTCCCGGCGCACCTCCCGCACGACGGGGGCGAGCCTGCGGTAGTACGCGACACCCGCGTCCGTCCGGTCCGCGGCGAGGGCGGCGCCGCCGGGGCGCAGGGACCCCGCCAGTGGTTTCTCGATCAGCACGGGCAGCCCGGCGTCCAACGCGGCCGCGGCCAGCGGCACATGGTGCACGACAGGGGTGGCGACGTACACCGCGTCCGTACCGGTCACCAGACCCCGCGGGTCGTTGCCGGACGCGGCGATGTCCCACCGCCCGGCGGCCGGCGCCGCGCGCGCCGGATCGCGCGCCCACAGGAACACCGGCTCCTCCCCCAGCGCGCGCAGCGCGGGCAGCACCCGGCGGGACACGACGTCGCCGGCCCCGGCTATGCCCCACCTCACGGACGACGCCTCACGGCACGATCGCCACCTTCAGCGTCTCGCGCGGCGGGCCGTCGTACGGGGCCGGCCCGGCGTCCGGGTACAGTGCGCGGCTCGCCGACAACTGCTCCATCGCCCGGGGCAGCTCCTCCAGGGCGTACGTGTGCGTCAGCAGCTGGGGAAGGAACAACTCCCTGGTGAGAGCCAGCCGTTCGGCGGCCTGGAGCGCCTGCGCGCGTGCGGTGTCGAGGGGCTCGGCGGAGCTGTGCACCCGCAGCCCCTTGCGCTCCCAGGCCACCAGGTCGACGGTGACCCGGGTGTCGACGTGGTGGGTGCCGAGCATGACCACGAGCCCGTTCTGCCGTACGAGCCCCACACCGGCGTTGAGCGTCGTCGGCGTGCCCACGGCATCGATCGCCACATCGAACTCCGCTCCTGTCCCGAGGAGTTGCTCCATACTGCCGTCGACCCGGCGCGTGGCGTCCGCGCCGGACCGGGCCGACCGCTGGAGGCGCCAGTCGTCGAGGTCGACCGCGGTGATGTGAGAGGCCCCGCGCAGCGCCGCCATGCGCAGCGCCATGAGGCCGACCGGGCCCTGGCCGAGGACGGCGACCCGGTCACCGAGCCGCACACCGCGGGTGGCGTGCACGGCCAGCGGCAGCAGCTGCAGGATCGCGCCCTGCTCGAAGGGCACCGCGTCGGGCAGCGCGCCCACGGATATCTCGCGGGCCAGGGCGAACTCGGCGTAACCGGTGGTCAGCGGCGTACGGACAAAGACGCGCTGCCCCGGTGCGACACGGGTCACGCCCGGTCCGACCGCCTCGACCACGCCGGCGATCTCATGGCCGTAGCAACCCTGGGCGCAGTGGTCGCGCTCCCCGTAGTAGTGGTAGTACGCGAGGTCGCTGCGGTTGCAGACGGTGCAGGCCCGCACCCGCACCAGCACCTCCAGGGGGCCGGGAACCGGCACCGGGGCGTCGGTGGCCAGGCGGATGTCACGCCTGCCGACGAGCTCATACCGTCGCATGGTTCTTCTCCTCCGTGTGCGGCAGCGTGATTCTGCGCGCGATCGGGCCGGCCGCGGCGGCCACCGCGAGGGCGGTGGCGAACACGGCGGCGAAGGCCGCCGTGTCCTGTCCCGCGCGCACGTGCGCCGCGTTGAACAGCGCCCCGCACAGGCCGACGAGCAGCACGCTGGACAGACTGTCGGACAGTTGCAACGAGGCCGAGTTCCGGCCCTGTCGGTCCGTGGGCGAGTGTTCGAGAGTGAGGACCCCGACACCGGGGAGCAGCAGCCCCATTCCGAAGCCGGCGACGGCGAGGCCGACGGCGACGGTCACGGCGGGCATCGCCCGCAGCGTGCCGCTCAGGACCAGGGCCGCGCCCGCGCCGTGGATCAGTGCGCCGATGAGGACGGCCCGCTCGCGCGGCCACGGCAGCCGGGGACGGCCCTGCAGCCAGGAGGCGGCGAACCAGGTGAGCGCCGCCCCGGTGAGCGACATGCCCGCCATCCCCGGTGACCACTGCCGTTCGTTCACCAGCATCAGCGGGATGTAGGTCTCGATGGTGAAGTACGCGCCCGCCGAGACGCCGCGCAGCAGCACCAGCGACGGGATGCCACGCCGCGCGCTCAGGGTGCCCGCGGGCAGCAACGGCCGCAGACCGGCGGCCAGCAGAACCAGCCCGGTGGCGGCCGCGGCCATGCGGTACGGGACCGACTGCGCCCCCGCGTACTGCAGCAGGCCGGCCCCGAGGGCCACCGCCAGCGCGGGCACGACCCGCAGCCCGCTCGTCTGCCCGCCCCCGGGGCTCTCCCCGGCGCCGTCCGGCCGCAGGCGCCCCAGCGGCCGCGCGAGCAGCGCCAGCGCGAGCACCCCGAGGAGCGCGATGCCGTGGAACACCCAGTGCCACGACAGGCTTTGGACGACGGCCCCGGCGACCGGCGGGCCCACCATGGACGGAACGATCCAGCACGCGGTGATCAGCGAGAACATGCGCGGCCGCAGCTCCGGTGGGTAGAAGCGGCCGACCACCACATACAGTGCCACGGTCACCGCACCGCCGCCGAGCCCCTGGACGTACCGCCCCAGCAGGAAGGGCAGGGTGGAGGCCGCGGTCCCGGACAGCAGCGCGCCGCCGGAGAAGCACAGCAGCCCCGCACACAGGGCGGGCGCGGGACCGCGCCGGTCGGCCCAGCCGCCCGCGAGTACGGTTCCCACGATGCCGGTCGTGAGGAAACCGCCGAACGCGAGGGCGTACAGGCCGAGTCCGCCGAGGTCCTGGACGGCGATGGGCATGACCGTACTCAGCGCCAGGCCGGCGAACGCGACCAGGACGAACGTGCTGCCCACCGCGAGCGTGCAGGCCCGGTAGGGGCGGGAGAACACCCCCGGCGCGGCCGTTGTGGTCATGGCGTCCCCGTGGCGGCATGCATGGTCGTCCCCCCGTCGCCAGAAATGGATCACCGGGAGGTTTGCACAGGCTGCCCGGCGCGTCAATCGAGGTCGCGGCTCCGCCAACTCGCTTTCTGGCGCGCCCATTTCGGCATGAATCGCATCGCGGACACTCCTTGACATCCCAGATTGGTATAGGCCAACATCCGTTCTGGCCTATACCAATGCTGTCGCGGTCTTCCGAACCATCGGCCCCGCACCCCGCCCCTCTCGGAGGACCCTCATGGCAGAGAACAGCCACCCGGAACTCATGCGGCTGGCCCACTCCGTACTCCAGCCGGGATTCGTGGGAACCACCGCACCGGACTGGGTGCGCCGCAGGATCGCCGAAGGTCTCGCCTCCGTCGTCCTGTTCGGCCGCAACATCGTCAGCCCCGAACAGGTGGCCGCGCTCACCGCGTCGCTGCGTGCCGAGAACCCCGACCTCGTCATCGCCATCGACGAGGAGGCCGGCGACGTGACCCGCATCGAGGCGCGCACCGGAGCCTCCCGGCCCGGCAACCTCGCCCTGGGCGCCATCGACGACACCGACCTCACCGAACAGGTCGCCCGCGACATCGGCCGCGCGCTGCGCGACGTCGGTGTCTCGCTGAACTACGCGCCCAGCGCCGACGTGAACTCCAACCCGCTGAACCCGGTGATCGGCGTCCGCTCCTTCGGCGCGCGCACCGACGTCGTCTCCCGCCACACCGCGGCCTGGATCCGCGGTCTGCAGTCAGCCGGCGTCGCCGCCTGCGTCAAGCACTTCCCCGGCCACGGCGACACCAACGTCGACTCCCACCACAGTCTTCCGCGGGCGACGGCCGACGCCGCCGAGATCGCCAGGACCGCCCTGCCGCCGTTCGTCGCCGCCATGGAAGCGGGCGTACGCACGGTGATGACCGCCCACATGCTCATCCCGGCGTACGACGACGAGCTGCCGGCCACACTCAGCCACCCGATCATCAACGACCTGCTCCGCGGCGAACTCGGCTTCACCGGCCTGGTCGTCACGGACGGCATCGAGATGGGCGCCGTCTCCGGCCGCTACGGCATCGCGGGTGCGACCGTCAAGGCGGTGGCCGGCGGCGCCGACGCGGTGTGCGTCGGCGGCGAGAGCGCCGAGGAGTCCACCACCCAGGAGCTGGCCGACGCGCTCGTGCGCGGCGTCCTGGACGGCACCCTGCCCGAGGCGCGCCTCGCCGAAGCCGCCTCCCGGGTGGGCGAGTTCGCCACCTGGTCCGCCGAGCTCGCCCGCAACGCCAAGCCCGACGAGAACGCCTCCGACATCGGCCTGGTGGCGGCCCGGCGCGCGGTCCGGGTGCACCGGAACCCGGACGCCGGCACCGAACTGCCCCTTGTGGGCGACCCGCACGTCGTCGAACTGTCCCCGGTGATGAATCTCGCCATCGACGGCGGCACCCCCTGGGGCGTGGCCGGCCCGCTGCGAGACCTGCGTCCCGGCACCACGTCCGTACGCATCGGTGAATCCGAACTCTCGGACGCCGAGGGCCTGTTGGACCGGGTCGCGCTGGCGCCCGCCACCGGCCGCGCGCTGGTGGTCGTCGTCCGCGACGCGGCCCGCTACCGCTGGATGTCGCAGGCCCTGGCCGTCCTCGTACGCCGCCGCCCCGACGCGCTGGTCGTCGAGATGGGCGTCCCCGCGGGCGACCGCCCCGGAGCCGTGCACCTGGCCACGCACGGCGCGACCCGCGTCTCCGGCATCGCCGCCGCCGAGGTGCTGGTCGGCGCCGTCTGACCGGAGGGGGCCGCCGCACGGCCGCCCCTCACCCGTATCACGCGGTTGACCCGCTCAGCCGCAGCACATCCGAGCCTGGGAATGATTGCATGCCGACGCCTGACCCCTATCTGCATCGAGCCTCTTCGGACATCCCCTACTTCAGCTCCGACGGTGAGTCGTACCTGGCGCAGAAACCGTTGCGAGACCTCCGGAAGTCACGACCGCTCCGAGTGCTGTCCGAACAGGACTTCGCCTTCTGGCAGACCTACGGCTACGTCATCGTGAAGCAGGCGATCCCCGCCGCGGCGGCGGAACGCCTGCTGGAGTTCACCTGGGACTTCCAGGGCCTCGACCCCGCCAGGCCGGACAGCTGGTACTCGGAACGGCGGTTCCGGTCGGATCTGGAAAGAGATCTGCACGTCTACGGATTCGTCGAGGCGTACCACCACCAGCTCATATGGGACAGCCGTCAGACGCGGCGAGTCTATGACGCGTTCGTCGATGTGTGGGACTGCGAAGAGCTGTGGGTCACCCTGGACCGGCTCAACCTCAACCCGCCCAACATCAAGGACCGCGATCGCGCGCTCATCGCGCCCACGGACAGAGGCTTCGACATCGAGCTCCACTGGGATGTCGACAGCACACTCGGCGTGCCACCCCAGAGAGTCCAGGGGATCATCGCGCTGAATGACACGCAGCCGGACCACGGCGGTTTCCAGTGCTCGCCCGAACTGTTCCGCACGTTCGACCAGTGGAAGGCATTCCAGCCGGCGGACCGTGATCCGGTCCGGCCCGAGGCCGACCGGACGGAGTTTCCCGTGGTCCGGCCGGAACTCAAGGCCGGCGACCTGCTGATCTGGAACGGTCTGCTGGCGCACGGGGTGGAACGCAACACCTCGGAGAACGGTGTGCGGGCGGTCCAGTACCTCTCCATGATGCCCGCTCTGGAGTCGCACCAGGAGATGAGACGGTCCAGGGTCGACTCGTGGCGCCGGCTCAGGACACCGGACTGGAACAAGACGCTGGTCGGCGACGCGACGAAGCACGAGTCCCTCAGGTACGGCAGGGCCACCCTGAACGACCTCGGTGCAAAGCTGCTGGGGCTCGCGTCCTGGAGCGGGAAAGAACTCGAAGGGACGACCGGAGAGCTGGCATGCACAGAATCTGTCTGACTCTCCCCACGAACCGGGCATGCGCCGACACGATATCGGCGATGGGTGACGAGGCGGATTACGCGGCGAAGAACTTCGACGTCGAGGTGCACCTGCTGATCCTTGACTCCTCCGACGCGTACGCGTTCGCGGAGCACGCCAAGACCGTCAGCGAGGAGCAGAGGGCGCCGAACGTGAGGGTTCATCACCTCGGCGAAGCGCAGCAGCGGAATTTTCTGCGGCAAGTGATCCACCGGGCCGGCGTCGCCAAGCCGGACCTGCTGCTCGATCTCATGCTCCCGGCCGACGTCTCCTACGGTGCCTGCACCAACCGGGCGTTCTTGATCGGCAGCGCGCTCGGGTGCCGGTCGGTACACCGCAGGGACTCGGACAGCAGCTATCAGCTCCTGAACGGTGAGCCTGTCTTCCCCATTCACCATGAGCTCATGTCACTCGGGAGAAGAGCCGCCGACGCGGCAAGCGCCGTGTCCGGGACCGAGCTGGATCCGGAACAGGCGCACAGGCCAGTGACGTTGGTGGGCAGCTCCTTCGTCGGTGAGCTGTCCGTGGACATCGGTGAGGTCCAGCAGCTCGACCGCGAGATCTACTACGACATCGTCAGCCTGTGGGCTCCCGGGCAGTGGCCGGAGGAGAAGAAGAGGCAGCTGGTCGACGAGTCCTTCAGGGGAGCCGGCACCGACACGTTCGTCGAGGACCACTCAGTACTGACCACCGTCGACCCCATGCGGGTGGACATGTGCAACATCAGTTTCCATCACGAGGTGTACGAGCTCGTTCCCCTGCCACCGGCCACCGACACCATCGGCAGTGACTACTTCCTCATGCACCTGATACACGACGCCAAATTACCCGGCGTCCTGCACAACCGGAACATCGTGAATTTTTACACGGCTGAGCGGAGAACCGACCCCGGGTTCATGGCCTACCAGCTGCGATTGACGAAGTTCTTCCTGTCGATGCTCTATTTCAATTTCATCTACGACAGGATGGCGATGGCCGGCGAGTCGCTGCTCGACGATCAGCATCGCGTCCGAGCTTCCGCGATCGTCGAATTCGCCAGGGAAAGCACCCGGTTGGACCGGGGAGAGAACGTACACCGGCTGGACGTCCTCGACCGATCCTACCGAAAGCTGGGAGGCAGGTACGCCGAGTTCGCCGACATCCTGGCGTCACGCGGCAGGCGACTGCTCCAGGAAGTCCAGGAGGACATCGAGGACTTCGCGCTCCTGACGGAAGCGTGGGAACCGCTGATGCGGGCGAGCAGGGCCATGGACGTCCACCACCGGCCATGGAGGTGAATACGCACATGCGCGCCACCCTGACAGCCGCTTCCGAGGACCAGGTGTTCTTCGATCCCGCGAGAACCGAAGGGCGATACGCATCATTGATGCGGGAGCTGCCCGGGACATCCGTCCGATGCGCAAGGAAAGCCCGGCGCGAGCGCGGTCCCGTCCACATGTCCAAGACGGCCGCACCGGGAGATCCGGTCCGGATACTCTCCTGCGGCGCCTACGCCACCAGCCGCATGGCACAGGGACTCGACGGCCTCGGCCCGCTCCCGTACGCAGGGATGAACGGCGAACGCCCGGAAGGTCTTGCGTAGATGGGCCAGGATGTGAATATACGGCACATCTCCGAAGGCGACTGGGACGGGATCGTGGCGCTGGAAGCCAGCATCTACATCGAAAGTGAGCTGTCGGAGGAACGGGAAGCGCTGGAGTCCAGGGCTCACGCCTCACCGGACACCTGCTTTGTGCTGGATTTCGAGCAGCAGATAGTCGGCTACTCGCTGGCGCTGCCCTACCCGACGTTCCAATATCCGGATCTGACCCGGGCGGAAGAGACCACGTTTCACTCGCGAAACCTGCATCTGCACGATCTGGCCGTCGCCGAAAAGTTCCGTGGCAGGGGTCTGGCAAAACGTCTCGTACGCCATCTGACGGCAACGGCCAGGTCGAAAATGTATGAGCGGATGTCCTTGATATCGGTTGGGGGAAGCGACGCCTTCTGGTCGGCCAACGGATTCGATGCCCACCGCGAGGTCAGCCTGCCGAAGAGTTATGGCACAAACGCGGTGTACATGTCCAAGGCGGTGCGCCTTCTCCAACCTGACGGTGCGTCGAGGTGCTGACGGTGAAAGGCTGTACGGAACGGCGAAGCTCCTGACCGACGCGTTCTCGGCCAGGACCACCGTGTCCGCCAGGAGACCGGGACCCGGCGGCGGCGCCTGCCGGCCGGCCGCCAGGCCCTCCTGGCCGCGGCCCCTCTGCGATGCGGTGACACCTGTGCCCAGCGCGCCGGGATTCGGCATCGGCAGGGCGACCGCCCCCGCCCCGTCCCCGACCGAGGCGAGGGCGGGGGAGAGGGAGACGGGCCGGACGAAGGTGCCGGCCGGACGGGCGCCGCGCCCCTGCGGACACTCCTGACGGCGCCGCGCGGAGCCCTCGCCGGCCCTGGCGCCACGCGCCCCGGGCCTCTGGGACCGGGACACGTAGAGTGGGGAGATCGTGTGCCGTCCCGCGTCGCGGGGCGGGACGCAGGGGCAGGGCTGTGCAGCGGCAGCGTGCGCAGGAGACATGGACGGGGAAGCGGTGTGTACGAGGACGGGCAGCTCGGCCGTCACGGTGCGGGGAGGGCGCTGAGATGAGTCTGTTCGCCATCAGCGACCTTCATGTCCGCTACGCCGAGAACCGCGACATCGTCGAAGGTCTGCGACCGGAGTCGGACGACGACTGGCTGGTGGTCGCCGGAGACGTCGCGGAGACCTTCGACGACATCGTGTGGGCGCTCGGGACACTGAACGACCGCTTCGCCAAGGTCATCTGGACCCCCGGCAACCACGAACTGTGGACCCCGCCGAACGACCCGGTCCAGTTCCGTGGCGAGGAGCGCTACCTGCACCTGGTCCAGACCCTGCGCGGCCTCGGAGTGGTCACGCCCGAGGACCCCTACCCGGTGTGGCAGGGCGCTGACGGGCCGGTCGTGATCGCGCCGCTGTTCGTGCTGTACGACTACACGTTCCGGCCCGAAGGCACGTACACCAAGGAAGGGGCGCTCGCCGTCGCCCATGAGGCGGGCGTGGTCGCCACCGACGAGTACCTGCTGCACCCCGACCCGTACCCCAGCCGTGAGGCGTGGTGCCGGGCGCGCCTGGCCTACACTCGCTCGCGGCTGGACCGGATCGACCCCGCACTGCCCACCGTGCTCGTCAACCACTTCCCGCTGGTGCGCGAGCCCACCCGCGTCCTGCACTACCCGGAGTTCGCGCTGTGGTGCGGCACCGAGGCCACGGCCGACTGGCACGTGCGGTACCGCGCGACCACCGTCGTCTACGGGCATCTGCACATCCCGCGCACGATCGAGTGCGACGGGGTGCCCCACCGCGAGGTGTCGCTCGGTTACCCGCGCGAGTGGCGCAGCCGGCCGGTCGCGCCCGCCGGACTCTGCCGCATACTCCCCGGACCGGGGAGGTGGCGGTGACCGACGCTCTCGGCCGGCGCGGGCTGCTCACCCGGTTGCTCCCCGACGACGTGATGGTCAGTGAGCTGTTCACCGACCCACCGGACGTCGTGCTGTTCCCGCAGGAGGCCGAGGTCGTGGCCGGCGCCGTCGAGGCACGACGGCGGGAGTTCGCGACCGTACGGCGGTGCGCGCGCATCGCGCTGGCCCGGCTCGGCGTGGCACCCGGGCCGATCCTGCCCGCCCGGGAAGGTCCGCCGTGGGCGCACCGCGCGCCGAAGTGGCCCGACGGCGTGGTCGGAAGCATGACGCACTGCGACGGATACCGCGCCGCGGCGGTGGCCCGGCGTTCGGCGGTCGCCTCGGTGGGCGTGGACGCCGAACCGAACGCCCCCGTGCCCGACGGTGTGGCGGAACTGGTGGTGCTGCCCGAGGAGCGCGGCATCCTCGAACGGCTCGTCGCGGCCGAGCCCGCGATCGCCTGGGACAGGCTGCTGTTCAGCGCCAAGGAGAGCGTCTTCAAGGCGTGGTACCCGCTGACCGGCCGCTGGCTGGACTTCAGCGAGTGCGTGATCGAGCCTGATCCGGACCGGGGAACCTTCACAGGAACCCTCAAGGTCCCCGGACCGGTCGTCTCCGGGAAGCGGATCGACCGCTTCGAGGGGCGGTGGCACAGCTTGGCCGGTGAGGGCCCCGGCCATCTGGCCACCGCGGTCGTCGTCCGCGGGCGAGGTCCGCTCTCCTGACTCCGCGCTCCGACCCCTGACGGGGCGGGGCCGAAGCTCCCGCCCCCGCTCACGGCACGCTCCCGCCCGGCCGCCCCGGGTGTCAGCCGACGTACACCGGCGGTTGGCGGTCCTTCCACGGCACGGCCTGCTCCAACTGCGCGGCCACTTGGAGGAGAAGGTCCTCCCGGCCGTGCGCCGCGACGAGCTGCACCCCGATGGGCAGACCCTCCACGCTCTGGCCGAGAGGCAGGCTGACGGCCGGGTTCCCCGACACGTTGAACGTGGCGGTGAACGGCCCGTGCGTGAAGATGCGGCTCAGCCAGGAGCGCACCGAAGGGTGGGGAGCGTCGTAGTCCAGGGTGCTGTGCGGAGCGGGCAGCCGGGCCAGCGTCGGCGTGACCAGCAGGTCGTACTCCTGGAAGAACCGGCCCACGGGCCGGGTCACCCGGTGCTGGGCCTCCATCGCCTTCATGACGTCCAGCATGGTGAACGCCTCGGTCTCGGCGAGCACACGACGCGACACCGCTTCCAGCGACGAGGCGTCGGGCCGGCGGGGCGCGCCCCTCAGCACCGCGCCACCTGTGGTGACGGCGGTGAGCATGGCGGCCTCGACGACCGCCTCGCCATCGACGTCCAGCCCTGTCTCGGTCACCGTGTGGCCGATCCACTCCAGCACCTTGCCGACGGTCACCGTGGTCTCCGCCACCTGGGCGTCCACCGGCCCGCCCGTCCACGCCGAGGTGGTGAGTGCCACCCGCAGCCGTCCCGGATCGGTACGGATGACCTCGGCGTACGGGCGCACCGGCGGCGGCGCCTGGTACTTGTCGCCGACCGCGGGCGCGCAGACCGCGTCCAGCAGATGCGCCGTGTCCCGCACGGTACGGGTCACCGCGAACTCCACAAGCTGCCCGAAGGCGACCTCACCGCTCAGCGGTCCGCACGGGGTGCGCCCGAGACTCGGCTTGAGGCCGACGAGACCGCAGGAGGAGGCCGGGACGCGAATGGAGCCGCCCGCGTCGTTGGCGTGCGCCAGCGGTACCGCGCCCGCGGCGACGAGCGCGGCCGCGCCACCGCTCGACCCGCCCACGCCGCGCTCGAGGTCCCAGGGGTTGCGGGTGGGGCCGTAGCGCACCGACTCGGTCGCGAAGCTCAGCCCGAACTCCGGCGCGGTGCTCTGCCCGAGTGCCGCCAGACCCGCGGCACGGAACCGGGCCATCAGGTCGTGGTCGACCACCGCGTAGGCACCGTTGATGCTGCGGCTGCCGAGCGTGAACGGCACTCCCTGGGCGAAGGGGCCGCTGTCCTTGATGACGAAGGGGACCCCGCCCAGCGGTCCGTCGGGCTCATGGGCCAGGGACGGGTCGAACAACGGCCGGGTCAGCGCGTTGAGATCGGCGTCGGCCCGCTCCAGCGCGAGCCGTGCCACCTGCTCCACCTCGGCCGCGGTCACCTCCCCGTCCCGGATCAGCTTCCGCAGACCGACCGCGTCGAAGAACGCGTACTCGTGGAGTTCCAGTGGTCCCAGCTCCTTGCCCTCGTTGCCGGCGCGTGGTCAGCGCCGCGCCGTCGCGGCCTCGACGTGCCTGGTGATCTCCCCCACGACGCTCTCCGCGTGGGCACTGACGAAGAAGTGCCCGCCGGTGAAGACCCGGATGCGGAACGGGGCGACCGTGTGCTGCGCCCACGCCCTGGCGTCAGCCACGTCCACCAGGGGATCGTCGTCGGCCGTCAAGGCGATGACCGGGCAGTTGAGCGGAGGTCCCGGCGCGTAGCGGTACATTTCGATGGCACGGTAGTCGCTGCGCATGGCCGGCAGGACCATGCGCAGGATCGCCTCGTCGGCGAGCACCTCCGCGTCGGTGCCGCTCAGCCGCCGCAACTCCCTGACGAGCCCGTCGTCGTCGAGCAGATGGACCCGCTCGCCACGATGGCGCGAGGGCGCCCTGCGCCCGGACGCGAACAGCCCCAGCGGCACGATGCCCCGGGCTTCGAGCCGCCGCGCGACCTCGAAGGCTATCGTCGCTCCCATGCTGTGGCCGAACAGGGTCAGCGGCCGGTCCGCCCAGCGCACGAGCTCCTCGGTGATCCGGTCGGCCAGGGTCGGAATGTCGTCTATACCCGGCTCGTTCATGCGGTCCTGTCGGCCCGGATACTGCACCGCCAGAACGTCGACGCCGGGGGACATCGCCCGGGAGACGGGGAAGTAGAACGTGGCCGACCCACCGGCGTGCGGGAAGCAGACCAGGCGGGTGCTCGCCTCCGGCGCCGGGTGGAACCGGCGGATCCAGTCGCCGCTCATGGGCAGTCCAGCCACAGTTCTTCCCCCTCGTCGTACAAGCCCTTACTGGAGCGACGGCTACCCTAACTTGTTCTTTAACATCCGATATCAAATGATGCGTTGAACTTGATCGCACGGTGCGGTGTCCGGCGTGCAGCGAAGCGGCCTTCGTCCGAACACGTACTCCGCCCACGGAACACACGCCTCCGGCACGGAGGCCGTGCGCAGGGGGCTTGGCCCGGCCGAGGCCCCGGGGTGGGGCCGCCCCACCCCTCGCGAGACCCGTCGGCGCCACCGGGGAACGGAAGCGGACCGCACCCTCGCCGCGTGACGGAAGGTGTCCAGGATCACGGGGAAGTTTCAAGATCAATCCCAACCACCGGTTATGCTTCTTTTGTTCGCTTGCGCCTGCAAGCTTTCTTCCAGTTCGCGACCGGGTTCCGTTCGGAGCTCCGGCTCGTCACATCGGTGACAGGGGAGCGCGGAGCAGGGGAGACGAGCCGCCCGGCACTTGGCCTCGGGCCCGCTCGCGCGGATCAATCGGTACGGCCTTCAGGGGCGGGAAAGACGGTCGTCCGGTCACTGCGAAGTGCCGGGCGCGGGGGGCGGGTCGGACTCACTCATGTTCAAGAATCGCAAGGGCGCCGTCCGTGGCGCTCGTCTCTCCGACATGCCCCGGCTCATGGAGCTGGAAAGCCTCTGCTGGGCCGAGGGTCTCCGGGTATCCGAACAGGTCATCAGGCAGCGCCTTTTCGCTCACCCCGTGGGGCAGTTCGTCGTCGAGTCCGAAGGTGTCGTCCGGGGTGTCGTCTACTCCCAGCGCATCGGCCGTGCGGACGACCTGCTCTCCGTGCGATTCGATACCGCCGACCGGCTCCACCGGCCTGACGGCGCGGTCGCGCATGTGCTCTCGCTGAACATCGACCCCCGCGAGCAGAGTTCGGGATTCGGCGACACGCTGCTGGAACACCTGCTGACGTGGTGCCACGACACCGGGGGCGCCGAGACGGCGGTGGGAGTGACGCGGTGCCGTGACTTCAAGCGGCATCCGGAGTTCGAACTGCATGAGTACATTCGGGCGACGAACGAGCAAGGGCGTTGCCTCGACACCGTATTGCGCATGCACCAGCTGCACGGGGCAGAGGTTCGCCGTCTCGTTCCGGGATATCGCCCCGGTGATCTCGTCAACGGAGGCAACGGTGTTCTCGTGGCCTACGATCTCCCCCGCCGTCGGGAGCGGGTCCGGCAGCTGTCGCAGGGTGCCCCGGCGCTGTCCGTCGATATCCCCGGGACCAGTCAACTCCGCTGCGAAGTCCTGGAGTTGATCGACGAGATACTCGGCGGATCCGACGCATACGAGGGAATCGCGAACCCGCTGGAGAGTCCGCTCTTCGAGCTGGGAATCGATTCCGCGGGTCTGCTTGATCTCCAGGACAGGATAAAGACCCGGTTCGGCGTTCAACTCGAATCGCTCTTCTTCTTCGAGCACAACACCGGCGCACGGATCGTTGCGTATCTCGACGGCCTCAGGGGAGAGGGACCGAGCCACACGCCGGACATCCCGCGGCCGATCCGAACCGGGCCGGTCACCGGGCCCGAGGAGCCCGGGGGACCCGCGGGGCCCCGTCCCCTTGCCGGACCCGCCGCCCGCGCCGGGTCCGCCGACCGGGGCGGGCGCACGGCCGGGGGTGAAGACACCGACCGGGACGAGGCCGTGGCTCGTCCCGCGGTCGTGGGGCAGCACGATGGCCGCGACATCGCGATCGTCGGTATGGCCTGCCGGCTGCCCGGTGGCATCGAGGACCCCACCGCGCTGTGGCAGCTCCTCGAAGAAGAGCGCTGCGCGGTCGGGACGCTGCCTGACGGACGCTGGCAGTGGCCCGAAGGGGTCGGCCCCGACACCCACCCCGGGATCGACCGCGGCGGGTTCGTCGCCGACGCGGGATCCTTCGAGGCCCCCCTCTTCCGCATCACGCCCTACGAAGCGCAGCGCATGGACCCGCAGCAGCGCTGGATGCTGGAACTGGCCTGGGCGTGCCTGGAGAACGCCGGATATCCGGCGAGCGCGGTCGCGGGCGCGCCGATGGGCGTCTTCGTCGGTGCCAGCGGATCGGACTACCAGCGGACCACGGACACGGACCGGCTCCCCGTACGGGCGCACAGCGCGCTGGCGACCTCCATGGCGATCATCGCCAACCGCGTCTCGTACTTCTACGACCTGCGCGGCCCGAGCGTCCAGCTGGACACCGCGTGCTCCAGCTCCCTGGTGGCCGTGCACTCGGCGGTGCGCGCCCTGCGTGCGGGGGAGTGCACCACGGCCCTGGTCGGTGGCGTCAACCTCCTGTGCCACCCGGCCAACAGCATCGCCTACCACCAGGCGGGCATGCTGTCGCCCGACGGCCTGTGCAAGACCTTCGACGAGTCGGCGAACGGCTATGTGCGCTCCGAGGGCGGCGCCGTCCTGCTGCTGAAGCCGCTGGCGGCGGCGCTCGACGACGGCGACCATGTGCACGCCGTCATCAAGGGCAGCGCCACCAACCACGGTGGCCAGGCGGGTGGCCTGACCGTACCCAGTGCGTCCATGCAGGCGAGCCTGGTCCGGACGGCACTCGCCGACGCGGGGGTGGCCGCCTCCGACATCAGCTATGTCGAAGCGCACGGCACCGGCACGGCGCTCGGCGATCCCATCGAGGTCCAGGGGCTCGCCCGGGCCTTCGAGGGGAGCGGGGCACCATGCGCCATCGGATCGGTGAAGACGAACCTGGGGCACCTGGAAGCCGCCGCGGGCATCACCGGACTGATGAAGATCGTGCTGTCGATGCGGCATCGGAAGCTTCCCGCCTCGCTCCACTTCTCGCGGCTCAATCCGAAGATCACCCTGGAGGGCACGCCGTTCTCCGTTGCGCAACGGCTCGCGGACTGGGAACTCGACGGCCGCCCCGCCCGCCTCGCCGGGGTCAGCAGCTTCGGCTCGGGCGGCAGCAACGCCCATGTGATCGTCGCACAGGCCCCCGTCCCCGCTCCCGCTCCCGCCCGTGAGGAGGCGGCCGGGCACGGTGAACCGGCCTCGGCCGAACGCATTCCGTCCGTGGTCGTGCTGTCGGCGGAGACCGAGCCGCAGCTCGTACGCCAGGCGGAACTCCTGCTCGCTCATCTGCGGTGCGAACGGCCGACCGACGCCGGTCTCAGGGACCTCGCTTACACGACGCAGGTGGGCCGCGAGGCCCTGAGCGAGCGTCTCGGTCTGCTGCCGACGGATGTCGCTTCGCTCGAAAGCCTTCTGGGAGCCTTCGTGTCGGGTGACGCGCTCCCGCCCGCCGTCCTTCGGGGACGCGCGAAGAGGAGCGGCGCGACGACCCCGGTCATCGGCTCCGAGGGCTCTGAGAGCTCTGTGGGTTCTGTGGGCTCGGGCCGCTCGCCCGGCGAGGTGCTGGCCGCGTGGGTGCGGGGCGCGAAGGTCGACTGGGAAGCGCTCCACCGGGGCGCCGATCGCCCACGGCGCGTCCCGCTGCCCACCCACGCCTTCGCGAAGAAACGTTACTGGCTCGACCGCGCCGCGGCCGTGGAAGCGCCGAAGCGCGAGCGGCGGCACCCGCTGCTCCAGCGCGAAGCCGCGGCGGGCGGCACGGAGGCGGCCGCCTTCGTTTCGACGTTCACCCCGCGGGACCCCTTCCTGCGTGACCACCGCGTGGGCGGCGAGCCGGTGCTGCCGGCCGTCGCGTACCTGGAGATGGCACGCGAGGCCCTCGACCGTACGCTGCCGGCGACCGCGGACGGGGCCTTCGCCCTGTGCCTGGAGAACGTGGTGTGGGCCCGGCCCGTCGTCGTACGGGACGAGGAGCGGACGGTCCACACCGTCCTGACGGGCGGCTCGGGTACCGCAGGGGACGGTCCGGGGACCGAGGCCGGCGCGGCAGACCGGGTGTCGTACACGATCCGTACCGGTCCTCTCTCCGAGGGAGCGCACGTGGTGCACTCGCGAGGCGTCGGGTCGCGCCGGCGCGTCACCCCGCCGGCTCCGCTCCCGGTCGAGGAACTGAAGTCCCGCATGCGCGCGGCGGTCCTCGAAGCCGACGACTACTACGCGGAGTTGCGCGCCGCAGGGCTCGATTACGGCGGCACCCACCGCGCCGTACGGTCGGTACACCTGGGAGAAGGGGAGCTGCTGGCCCTCCTCACCCTGCCCGCGGACGCCGTCCCCACCCTGGAGGACTACGTACTGCACCCCAGCGTGCTCGACGGCGCGCTGCAGGCGGCGTTCGCACCGGAGCTCCACGCCGCAGCAGGGCCCTGGCGCGCACCCCTGCCCTTCGCCCTGGACCGCCTCGACGTGTTCGCGGCCACGCCGGTATCCGCATACGTCTGGATACGTGAGGTCCCGGGTGCGTCGAGCCAGGTGCGGCGGCGGGACCTCGACCTCTGCGACGAACAGGGAAGGATCTTCGCGTCACTGCGGGGCTACTCCATGCGGAAGAACACGGAACCGGCCGGGACGGCCGCCACAGGAGAGGTGACGCTGTTCCGGCCCGTATGGCGCGAACAGCCCGCCGTCACGAGCCCGTCGGCCCCGGACGCGGCCTTCGACCACACCGCGCGGCTGGTCCTCGCCTGCGGTTTCGAGGACCGGCTGGGTGAACTGCGCGCCCTGGCACCGCACCTGTCGTTCGTGGAACCGCCCGAGGAGAACGAGCCCGCCGCCGCCCTCCGGGCCACGGTCGCGCAGTGGGCCGTCGAGCTGCTCCGCACCGTCAAGGGCCTTCTGCTCGGCAGGCCCGCGGGCCCCGTGCTCCTTCAGGTGCTGACGCCCTCGCACGGTGAGGGAGCGACGTACCAGGCGCTGTCCGGCCTGCTCAGGACGGCGCGACTGGAGAACCCCGCCCTGGTCGGGCAGGTCATCGCGGTACCCGCCGACTCCCCGGCCCCGTACCTGGTCGCGAAGCTGGAGGAGGACGCCCGCTCGTCCGAGGACCACCGGATCAGCCATGCCGAGGGTGCCCGCCGTACCGTCCTCGACTGGGAGCCCCTCCCCGAGGCCGGTGCTTCCGCGGACACCGGGGCCGAGGGCCCGGTGACGCCCCGGCCGGTGCGGTGGCGGGCCGGCGGTGTGTACCTCATCACCGGTGGCGCGGGCGGCCTGGGGCCGGTCTTCGCCGAGGAGATCGCCCGGCGGGCGAAGGGCGCTGTGATCTGCCTGACCGGCCGGTCCCCGCTGAGCCCGGAGAAGGACGCCGTGCTGGCCGCACTGCGCGCCGAGGGCGCCGAGGCGGAGTACCACGTCCTTGACGCGGCCGACGGTCCGGCCACCGGGAGACTCGTCGTCGAACTGGTGCGACGCCACGGTGCGCTGCACGGCGTGATCCACGCCGCGGGCGTGATCCAGGACAACTTCCTGACGAAGAAACCGGTGGCGGAGTTCCGCCGTGTCCTGGCGCCTAAGCTCGACGGCTGCCGCCATCTCGACGAGGCGACCAAGGACGCCGACCTGGACTTCTTCGTACTGTTCTCGTCCATCATGGGCGCGACCGGAAACGTCGGGCAGGGGGACTACGCCGTGGCCAACGCCTTCCTCGACGAGTTCGCGCGCCGGCGTGGCGCACTGGTCGACGCGGGCCGGCGCAGCGGTCGTACGGTGGCCATCGGATGGCCGCTGTGGCACAGCGGAGGGATGGGGGCCGACGAGGCCACCCGCCGGGCGCTGCGGGTGCGCAGCGGACTGCTGCCCATGACGACCGAGGCCGGTGTCGCGGCCTTCCACCGTGCGCTGATCAGTGGTGAGACCCATGTGGTCGTAGGAGCGGGGGAGGAGGCGCGCCTCCAGGCCCTTCTGAACGGGGACGAGGAGCGCAGCCGACCGGACGGGCCGGCCGCTCACCTGCCCGCCACGCCGGCCGCCGGCGCGTCCACCGCCTCCGGCGCTCCCGCAGCGACCACCGGGTCCGGTGCCGTCGGCGCGGGCGGGGCCGACGGTGTGGACGCTGCCGGGAACGACCGTGCGCTCGAAGCGCGTACGGTGCGCTTCCTCAAGGAGGAACTGTCGCGCATCACCCAGCTGCCGCTCGCCGAGCTGGACCAGGACGAGCCGCTCGGTTCGTACGGCATGGACTCGATCCTGGCGACCGAGCTGACGGCCGGACTGGAGACGACGTTCGGCTCACTGTCCAAGACGCTTCTCTTCGAGTACCACACCCTCGCCGAGCTGGGCGCCTACTTCAGGGCCGGCCACCGAGCCACCCTGGACACGCTGTTCGCCCGGACCGGGGCACCGGCCGCTCTGCCCGCCGCCGAAACCGCCGTGCCGTCCGCCCCCGTGCCGTCCGCCCCCGTGCCGTCCGCCGCCGTGCCCTCCGCCGACGCCGTTCGGGAGGTCGCCCACGGCGCCGGGACGCCGCAGCCCGCGGCGCTGGACATCGCGGTCATCGGTCTGTCCGGCCGCTATCCCCAATCGCGCGACCTGCGGGAGTACTGGCAGAACCTGCGGGACGGACGCGACTGTGTCGTCGAGGTCCCGGCGGACCGCTGGGACTGGCGCGCGTACTACTCCGAGGACCGCGCGCGGCCCGGCCGCCACTACAGCAGGTGGGGCGGGTTCATCGCCGAGGTCGACCGGTTCGACCCGCTGTTCTTCAACATATCGCCGCACGAGGCGGACTACCTCGACCCCCAGGAGCGGTTGTTCCTGGAGCATGCCTGGACGGCGATGGAGGACGCCGGCTACACCCGGGAGCGGCTGCGGCACACCGGCGGGGAGGCCGGCGACGGCCAGGTCGGCGTGTACGCCGGAGTGATGTGGGGGCAGTACCAGCTGTTGTTCCCCGGCGGGGACGCCATCCGCGGCAACCCGAACGCGATCGGCAGCAGTTACGCCAGCGTCGCGAACCGCGTCTCCTTCGTGATGAACCTGCACGGCCCCAGCATGACCGTGGACACCATGTGTTCCAGCTCGCTCACCGCGGTGGAGCTGGCCTGCCGGGACCTCCGCCGGGGCCGCACCAAAATGGCCTTCGCGGGCGGGGTGAACGTGACGGTCCACCCGAACAAGTACCTGGCCCTGAGCACCGGGCAGTTCATCTCCGGCAAGGGGCACTGCGAGAGCTTCGGAGTCGGCGGGGACGGCTACATCCCCGGTGAGGGTGTCGGTGTCGTCCTGCTGAAGCCGCTGCACGACGCCGAACGCGACGGCGACCACATCTACGGTGTCATCAAGGGCAGCGCCCTGTCGCACGGCGGCCGCACCAACGGTTACACGGTGCCGAACCCGCGCGCGCAGCAGGCCGCGATCCACGGTGCGCTGCGCGAGGCCGGGGTCGACCCGAGGGCCGTCAGCTACGTCGAGGCGCACGGCACCGGAACCAAGCTCGGCGACCCCATCGAGATCACCGGACTGAGCCAGGCGTTCAGGACCGCATCCGCCCCTGGCGCGCCCGCCACCGCCGCCGGCGGCGACAGCCAGTACTGCTACCTCGGTTCCGCGAAGTCCAACATCGGACACTGCGAGAGCGCCGCCGGGATCGCGGGGCTCACCAAGGTGCTGCTCCAGCTCCAGCACGGCCGGATCGCGCCGTCGCTGCACTCCGCGACGCTGAACCCCGACATCGACTTCACCCGTACCCCGTTCGTCGTCAACCAGGAACTGCGCGACTGGGAGCGCCCGGTCGTCGACGGCCGTACCCACCCGAGGATCGCCGGCATCTCCTCGTTCGGCGCCGGCGGCTCGAACGCGCACCTGGTGGTGGCCGAACACGTGGACCTGCGTCCCGCACCGTCGACGCCGACGCGGACACCGCTGCTCTTCCCGCTCTCCGCCAAGAACGAGGAGCGGCTGCGGGCGTACGCGGTCGAACTGCTGCGCTTCGCCCGCGAGGCGGACGCGGCCGCCTCCCCGAGGACCACCCCGGCGGACCTGGCCCACACCCTGCAGGCGGGGCGCGAGGCGATGGACGAGCGGCTCGGCGTGATCGCCGACTCGTTCGCGGCGCTCGCCGGGAAGCTGGAGCGGTACCTGGCGGGCGAGGACAGCGTCGAAGGCCTGTACCGGGGCAACGCCAAGCGGGACAGGCAGGCCCTCTCGTTCATCCCCGCCGAAGAGCTCGCGGAGAGCCTCGACAAGCTGGCGCAACGCGGCAAGACGGCCGAGCTCCTCGGACTGTGGGTGCGCGGCGCGGCGCCCGACTGGCAGCGACTGCACCCCCGCACCACCCCCGCCCCCCGCATGATCAGTGCGCCGACCTACCCGTTCGCCCGTGAACGGCACTGGATACCGGAGACGGCACAGGCGACCGAGGCCGGGCCGGAGACCCGGGCCGATTCCGCGAGCGACACCCGGCCCGTGCCCGTGCGCACGACCGCGACCGTGCGCACGACCGACGCCGCTGCCGACGCGGGTCCCTCGGCCGGGCTCGAACCCCCGGCCCGCGCGGCCCTGTTCCTGACCAAGCAGTGGCGGCCGGCCCCGTCGGGTACGGCACGGACGCGGCACACCGCCGTCGTCGTCCTGCACGACCGGTCCACCCGTCGTCTCGCCGAAGCTCTTTCGGCCCTGTTCGACGACGCGACACTGCTGGAGGCCGTCCCGGGCGCCGAGACCGCGCTCGCCCAGTGCATCGGCAGGTGTTCGGCCTGGATCGACCTCACCGGCATGGCGGTGAGGACCGGCGGCGACGGAACCCCCGGGGCGGACGCGGTCGACGGGATCAGCGACCACCGGCCGTCCGGCCGGGCGCTGGCGCTGCTCCAGAGCGCCCTGGACGCCAAGGCGTCCCGGGACATCCGCCTGCTGTACGTGACCCAGGGCCTGGAGACACCGGACGCGTCCGCTCCCGACCGGGCGCACGCACCGGCGCCGGCGTCCGGGCCCGACGGTGGGCGGGTGGACTTGGCCGGTGCCGCGCGTGCCGCGCTCTACCGGTTGCTCCAGAGCGAGTACCGCGGCCTCACCTCGTGCCACGCCGACCTGGATCCCGCCGTGCGCGAGGACGCCGAACTCGCGGCGGTCATCCACCGCGAACTCGGCGACGGGAGTGGTGAGGCCGAGGTCTGCTACCGCGCGGGGGTGCGGCACGCCCCGGTGCTCGAAGAGAGCGCGCCGGTCGCGGCGCGAACCGCCCGGCCTGTCTTCGCCGACGACGAGGTCCTCCTCGTGACGGGCGGAACGCGCGGCCTGGGCCTGCTGTGCGCACGGCATCTGGTCGAGCACTACGGTGTGCGCCGACTGGTCCTGACGGGCCGTGAAGCCCTCCCCCCGCGTGCCCGGTGGGCCGACGCCTGCCCGCCTTCGGTACGCGAGAAGATCGACGCCGTCCTGGCGCTGGAGGCGCGTGGCGTCGAGGTGCGCGTCCTCGCACTGCCGCTGGACCGCGCCGACGAGGTGGCCGCGGGCATCGCGACGATCGAGGCGACGCTGGGGCGTGTCACCGGTGTCCTCCACGCCGCCGGGCTGGTCGACACCCGTAACCCCGCGTTCGTCCGCAAGCCCGTCCCGGACATCGCCCGCGTCGTCTCCCCGAAGATCGAGGGCACCCGGAACCTGCTGGCCGCCCTCGACGCGCGGTCGCTGAGGTTCGCCGTGCTCTTCTCGTCGGTCTCCGGGGTCGTCCCCACGCTGGGTGTGGGCCAGAGCGACTACGCGATGGGCAACGCCTTCATGGACTACTTCGCGCGGGCGCACGCCGCCGACCTGCCGATCACCAGCGTCCAGTGGCCGAGTTGGCAGGAGGCCGGCTTCGGCGAGGTGACGAACCAGGCGTACACCGACACGGGGCTCCTAAGCATCACGAACGCCGAGGGCCTGGCGTTCCTGGACGAGATCCTGGCCGTGCGCCGCGGTCCTGTCGTCATGCCGGTCCGGGTCGGCGCCGGGCTCTTCGACCCGGGCGCACTGCTGGCCGCGCGCCCGGCGGCGCCGGCCGCCCCCGCACCCCGGCCGCCGGCCGCCGCCGCGGCGACGGCACCGGTGAGCGCGTCCGCGTCGGTGGCCGTCCCCGCGCCCACTCCCACGGCCGACGGGCCCCTCGTGAGGCGGCTCACCGACTTCCTCAGCGGTACGTTCGAAGGCCAGCTCAAGCTCAAGCCGGGCCTGCTGGACGCGGAGACCTCGTACGCGGACTACGGCGCCGACTCCATTCTGCTGGCGCAGGTCCTGCAACAGATCCGGCAGCGTCTCGATGTCCGGCTCGACCCGTCGGTTCTCCTGGAGTACCCGACCCTGAGCGAACTCGCGACGTGGCTGCTGAACACGTACCCGACGGAGATCGCCGCGCGGTTCGGTGACGAGCCGCAACACGCCCGCCCGGACAAGGAGACGGCGGAGGGCGTGGACGAGAAGCGGCCCGGCGCCCCGGAGGACGGGTCGCCCGCCGCATCACCCGCCCCGGCCGGACCCGCTGCCGGGACCGAGTCACCCGCCCCGGCCGGACCCGCTGCCCGGACCGCACCGGCTTCCCGTGCGGCCGTGGCGGTCGCCGAGGGCGAGGGCGAAGGCGAGGGCGACGGTGGGCGCGGCGCGGCCGTCGCCGTCATCGGCATGGCCTGCCGACTGCCCGGCGCACCCGGTGTCGACGCCTACTGGGACCTGCTCTCCCAGGGCCGCTCCGCGGTCCGTGAGGTCCCCACGAGCCGCTGGGGACGCCCCACCGGCTTCCACGCCGGACTGATCGACGACGTGTTCGGCTTCGATCCCGGCTACTTCATGCTGCACGCCGAGGACGTCCGCGCCATGGACCCCCAGGCCCTGGTGCTGCTGGAGGAGAGCCTCAAGGCCGTCCACCACGCCGGGTACCGGCTCGGAGAGCTGGACGGCACCCGTACGGGTGTGTACGTCGGCGCGCGCAGCCGCGGCCTCGCCGACGACGCCCTCGTCGGCGAGGCGCGCAACCCGATCATGGCCGTCGGACAGAACTACTTGGCCGCCAACGTCTCCCAGTTCTTCAACTGGCACGGCCCCGCCATGGTCATGGACACGGCCTGCTCGTCCTCGCTGGTGGCGATGAAGGTCGCCACCGACGCGCTGGCGGCGGGCTCGGTCGACCTGGCCCTGGTCGCGGGCGTCAGCCTGCTGGCCGACCCCTCCGCCCACGAGCTGTTCCGCCGCCGTGGACTGCTCCGGGAGGACGGGGAGTTCCACATCTTCGACCGCAGGGCCGGCGGCGTCGTCCTGGGCGAGGGCGCGGGCGTCGTCGTCCTCAAACCGCTGGCCCAGGCCGAGCGGGACGGCGACACGGTGTACGCCGTGGTCGAAGGCGTGGCCATCAACAACGACGGCCGGACCGCCGGGCCGGCGACCCCTAACCTGGCCACCCAGAAGGAGGTCATGCGGGAAGCGCTCCGTCAGGCCGGCTGCCGACCGGACCAGGTCGCCTACCTCGACGTCAACGGCTCCGGTTCCGAGATGACCGACCTCCTCGAACTCAAGGCCGTCGAGGCGGTCTACGGACAGGACCGGACCGGGCCTCTGCGTCTCGGCTCGATGAAGCCCAACATCGGGCACCCGCTCTGCGCGGAAGGCATCGCCGCCTTCATCAAGGTGGCGCTCATGGTGCACCACCAGCGCATGGTGCCGTTCCTGTCCGGCGTCCGGCCCATGGAGCACTACACGCCCGACCCCGCCCGCCTCGGCTTCCCGCGGCACGCCGGCGCGACGGAGCTGCCGTACGCGGCACTGAGCAGCTTCGCCGACGGCGGCACCAACGGTCACGTCGTCGTGGGACACCACGTGCCTCGCCTTCCGGTGCGGCGCCGCCCGGTCGAGCTCCCGGAGCTCAACCGGACCGACGTGCGCACCGGTGAACGCGTCGGTGCCGCCGCCTCGCCGATGGTGTGGACACGGCGCATCGACGCCCGGGACGCCGTCCTGGACGGCCACCGTGTCTACGGGCGGCGACTGCTGCCCGGCCTGGCATGGATCGACCTGCTGTACGGCTGTTTCGCGGAGGTGACGACGGGGTTCGCGCACCGCGAGCTCTCCCTCCGGGACGTGACCATCTACCGGCCGCTGGCCGTGGACGCCGACGGTGCCGTGGAGATCCGCGTCGAGGCGCGCGCCGAGACCCCGGACACCTGGCGCATCACGGTGACCGACGCCCCGGCGCAGGGCCCCGGCGCCGGCCCGGTGGCGACGCCGTACGTCACGGCCGGGATGCACCGGGCGACGGGCGGGGCCACGGGCTTCGGGACCGGCGTTCCGGGCGAGGTGCGGACCGCGCTGCGCGACCCCGACGGGCGGGTGCGCGACCTCGAGGAGATCTACAGGGACTTCCGCGCGCAGGAGCTCGTCCATTCCGGTCTGATGAAGGCGGTCGGCGCCGCGTACACCGGGGCCGACGACATCTGGCTGCGGGTCGCCGTCGACGAGCGGGCCGCGAGCCGGGACCGGGGCGAGCGGTTGTTCCACCCCGCCCTGATCGACGGCAGCGCGGTGGCGGCCTGCGCGGTGGTCCTCGGTGAGGCGCAGGCGGGCGGTGACCCGGCGGACGGTGAGCAGCGCCTGTTCCTGCCGCTCCACTACGCCTCGTTCCGGGCCGACGCCTCGCTGGGCCGCGCCTGTTACACGCGGGTGCGACGCGAGTCGGTCGAGCTGCGGGAAGAACTGCTCACCTTCACCATGGAGTTCTTCGACATCGGGGGGCACAGGATCGGCGAACTGGCGGACCTCACCACGAAGGTGGTGCGCGACGCCGGACACATCGACCCCGCGCGCCGCGACGACGGGCCGGGAACCGGTTCCGCCGCCCGAGCCGGAACGGGCACCGGGACCCGCACGGGGGCCGGATCAGTCTCCGGGACCGTCGCCGCGCCGGACCGGGCCGGGTCCGCCGACCGGGACGCGGCTCTGCCCCCGTCCGACGGGATCGGCGCCGCGGTGACCTCGGTCCTCGCCGCCCAGCTCGGCGTTCCGGCGAACCAGGTCGGCATGCACACGAGTTACTACGCCCTCGGCCTGGACTCCGCCACCCTCCTGCGGACGGCGGGGGAGATCGGGGAGCGGCTCGGGACGAGGCTGTCGCCGACGCTGCTGTTCGAGCACCCGACGGCGGCCGAACTGGTCGCGCATCTCGTACGCCACCACCGTCCGGGTCCGACGAGCCCTGCCCGGCCTGCGGAGCCGGTCGCACCGGCGGCGTCCGTGGCGCCCGTGTCCTCCGTGGCGCCCGTCGCGCCGGCCGTGGGGGGCGGGGAGCCGCCCACCGGTCCGGTGCGCGAGCACGACGAGGGTGACATCGCGGTCGTGGGCATGGCCGGCCGGTACCCGAAGGCGGCGAATGTCGCCGAGTTCTGGGAGAACCTCAAGGCCGGGCGGGACTGCGTCACCGAGGTGCCCGAGAGCCGGTGGCCGCGCGACACCTTCGAGGGGGAGCGCACGCCGTCCGGACGGAAGATGTCAGCCTGGGGCGGCTTCGTCGACGACGTCGACCGCTTCGACGCCGAGTTCTTCGGGATCCCGGCGGACGAGGCGGTCCTCCTCGACCCCCAGGAACGGATGTTCCTGGAGGTCTGCTGGGAGGCGATCGAGGACGCCGGGTACACACCCGCCGGTCTCACCGCCTCCGGTGGTGACGGCCCGCGCCGGGCGGTCGGCGTCTTCGCCGGCGTCATGCACAAGGACTACGTGCTGGTTCAGCACGAGGCCGCGCGGCCGGACGGCCGCACCGGGCGGGGGCCCGCTCCGCTGTCGCTGAACGCCGCGTCCATCGCCAACCGGGTCTCGCACTTCTGCGACTTCAGCGGCCCCTCGATGGCCGTCGACACGGTGTGCGCCTCCTCGCTCAGCGCCGTGCACCTCGCGGTCGAGAGCCTGCGGCGCGGGGAGTGCCGGGCGGCCCTCGCGGGCGGTGTGAACCTTTCGCTGCACCCGGGCAAGTACCGGACCTACGGCGCGCTGGAACTGCTCGCGAGCGAGGCACCGGCCCGCTCGTTCGGCGCCGGGGGAGACGGCTACGTCTCCGCCGAAGGAGTCGGGGCGGTGCTGCTCAAGCCGCTGGCGTCGGCGCTCGCGGACGGTGACGCGGTCTACGCCGTCATCAAGGGCAGCGCCGTCAACCACTCCGGCCGGACGCCGGGCATCCGGGTGCCCTCCGTCGCCGCACAGGCCGCCCTCATCGAGGACTGCCTGAACCGCGCGGGCGTCGACCCGGGTTCGCTCGGCTGCCTCGAAGCCCACGGCACGGGAACGGAGATCGGTGACCTGATCGAGATCCAGGCACTGCGGCGGGCGTTCGAGAAGTACACGGACGCCAAGCGCTTCTGCTCCCTGGGGTCCGTCAAGTCCGCCATCGGGCACGCCGAGGCCGCGGCCGGGATCAGCGGGCTGACCAAGGCGGTGCTCCAGCTCCACCACCGGACCCTGACCCCGTTGGTGCGGGTGGAGCGGACCAATCCCTACCTCGACCTCGACGACTCGCCGTTCCGTCTGCAGACGGAACTGGAGGAGTGGCCGGCGGGCGGCCCCGGTACGCCGCGCCGGGCCGGGGTGAGCGCCTTCGGCGCCACCGGTGCCAACGCGCACATCGTCCTCGAAGAGGCGCCCCCGGTGACCGGGGCGACGGCACGGGACGCGCGCGGGGGCCGGCCGGCCCCCGTACTCGTACCGCTGTCGGCGACCGACGGCGAACGGCTGCGTGCCTACGCCGCCAAGCTGGCGCGCTTCCTGGAGACGGAGGAAGGAGCGGCAGCGGATCTCGCGGCGCTGGCCCACACCCTCCGGACCGGCCGGGTCGCTCTGGCGGAACGCGCCGTGATCCTCGCGTACGGTCTCGACGAGCTGAGGAGCGCCCTCGACGGCATCGCCTGGGACGCCGGCACCGGTGCCGGGAACGTGTGGCGGGGCCGCGGGGCCGAGCAGCTCCAGGACGGACGGCTCCTGGACGAGGACGACCTGCGCGCGGAACTGGTCCGCCGCTGGTCGGCCCAGGGCAAGTGGGACAAGATCGCCGAACTCTGGCTCAGCGGCTACACGGTCGACTGGGGCGCCCTGCACGACACGCCGTCACCGCGTCGCCTGCACCTGCCCACCTATCCCTTCGCCGGGCAGCGGCACTGGGTCACCCCCCGCCGCGGTGAGGGACGCGCGTCCGAGGGGACGCCCGCCGCGACCACCGAGGCGATGAGCGGGGTGCCCGTGGCCGACGTGCCGGTGAGCGGCAGCGGGGCGCTCGCTGACGGTGTGCCGTCGAACAGCGCGCGGGTCGCGGGGCCCGTCGCGCCCGTGCCGGTCGTGCCGGCCCGGAGCGCGGTGCCGGACGGCGTGTCCGCGTCCGCGGGTGTGCCGGAAGGCGGCGGCGTCCACTGGCGGTTCGTCCCCGAGGACGAGGAACTGCCCGCGCCGTCCGTGGACACGGCACGCCCCGGCCACACGCCCGAGGAGAAGGCGCGGGGCTTCCTGCGTCAGCTGGTCGCCGCGCGCCTGGGACGGCCGGTCAGCGAGATCGACGCCCACACCGGCCTGATCGCCATGGGGCTGACCTCGCTGGGGGCCGTCGGCCTGACCAGGGACCTGGCCGCCACGGTCGACCCGGGGTTCCTGCCCAGCACCCTGTTCGAGCACGGCACGGTCGCCGAACTGGCCGCGCACCTGGCCGCGCGGGGCCGTGCGCCACTGTCGCGCCTGGTGGCCGCGAGAACCGAGGAACAGCCACGCCCCCAGCGGCCCGAACGGGCGGAAGGCCCGCAGCCGGAGGTCCTGGCGGTGCTTGAGCGCCTGGAGACCGGCGCCCTGCACCTGGACGACGCCATCGCGCTCCTCGACACAGGAAGAAACGAGAAGTGAAGCACGAGCTCAACGCCCTCATCGCGGACTACCGGGCGGGCAGGATCAGCGGCAGTGAGGTCGGGGACCTGCTGCGCGAGCTGCGGCAGCAGCCGTCGCAGGGGCGGCCCGTGCCGTCCGGCTCCGGGGTGCGCACCTACGGGCTCTCCGAGGGGCAGCACGGTCTGTGGGCGCTCCAGCGGGCGTACCCGGACATGGCCGCGTACAACGTGCCGCTGTGCTTCCGCGTCGTCGACCTGGACGTACCGGCCTTCCAGGAGGCGTGCCGGGTGCTGGTGGCACGCCATCCGGTGCTCAGCACGGTGATCCACCGGCAGGGGGACACCCCCTGCCAGTCGGTCGACCCCGGTCGGGAGCCCGACTTCGCCCGGGTCGATCTGACAGGCGCCGCCGACGAGGGCGAGGCGCTGGCGGCCGTCCGGCGCGAGAGCAAGAGGCCGTTCGTCATGGACGGGACCTCCGCGGACGGGGAGGGCCTGTTCCGGGTCCGTGTCTTCGACCGCCCGGCGGACGGGTCGATCGTGCTGATCACCGTCCACCACGTCATCTTCGACGGCAGCTCGGCGAAGCTGCTGATGACCGCGCTGTTCGAGGCGTACGAGGCGCTGCGGAGCGGGGCCGGACCGGTGGCGCCCGCGGACCTCGACGCCGGGACCGGCGCGGGCTTCCACGACTTCGTGGACAAGGAGCGGCGGACCCTGGCCGAGCGCGGCGGGGAGCTCCTCCCGTACTGGCGCGACCGGCTCGCCGGACCGCTGCCCGTGCTGGACCTGCCGACCGGCCGGCCCCACACGGCGCTGACGGACCGCTTCGCCGGGGACACCCATGCCGACCGGGTGCCCGCGGAACTCGTCACCCGCATCAGGGAAACGGCCGCCGGCCGGCGCGCCTTCGTCTCGACGGCGATGCTCACCGCCTACGCGGCGACCCTGGCCTCGTACTCCGGCCGCTTCGAAGGCTCCGGTCGGGCCGCAGGCTCTGGACCCTCCCGCGACTCCGGGGCGGCCGAGGTCTTCGGGACGGCCGGGGAGGCCGCCGCCCGGCGTGAGCTGGTCGTCGGAATGCCGGTGAACGAGCGCGGCGGCGAGGAGTTCGCCGGGGCCATGGGACTGATGATCAACATGGTGCCGGTCCGGGTCGCGCTCCCGGACGGGGCCACGTTCGGCGAGACCGTCTCCGCCGTGCAGCGCGACGTCGCCGACGACATGCTGCACAGCCACCCCTTCTCCGCACTGGTCCGGGAACTCCCTTCGGACACGCCTCCCGGCCGCTCCCCGGTGTTCCAGACGGCGTTCGTCTTCCAGGACGTCCTCGACGGCATCTCCGGCCCCGGCCGGCCGTACGAACTCGTCGACGAGATCCACCAGGAGGGGGAGTACGAGCTCTCGCTGGAGGTCTGGGGCAGCGGCGACGCCTTCACCTTGTACTGGAAGTACCAGCCGGAGCTCTACAGCCGCCCCTTCGTCCAGCAGCTCGCGGAGCGTTTCGTACGCGTGCTGACGGCGGTGTGCGACGAGCCGGGAACGCCCCTGGCCGAGCTGTGCGAACGGTTCGCGGACACGGCCGGGACCGACGAGGCCTGCGTGCACGAACTCTTCGAGGAGGCGGCGCGCCGGACCCCCGACGCGGTCGCGGTCGCCAGTCAGGAGGAGGTGCTGACCTACGGGGCGCTGAGCCGCCGCAGCGACGCCCTCGCCGCGTATCTCGTGGAACGGGGTGTGCGGCGCAACGACCTGGTGGCCGTCCTGCTCGACCGGTCGGCCGAGACGGTCGTCGCGCTGCTCGGGATCCTCAAGGCGGGTGCGGCCTTCGTGCCCCTCGATCCGGAGCTGCCCGTCGCCCGGCTGACCGACATCGTCACCGACAGCGGCACCGCCTTGGTCGTCACCCAGGCGCGTCATGAGGACCGCGCCCGGAACCTGTTCGACGGCCGCCCGCGCGCCGGCGGTGCCGACGCGGTGCCGGCCTCTCTGCTGGTGCTCGACGAACAGCGGGAGCGGGAGCGGATAGCGGCCGCCGCCCCGGCCGACGGGCCGGTGCGGGCCGAGGTGGCCGGGGACGACCTCGCCTACGTCATCTACACCTCCGGGAGCACGGGCCGTCCCAAGGGAGTGATGATCGCCCACCGGGGCTTCGGCGATCTGCTGCGCTCGATGCGGCGGGAGCCCGGCATGAGCGCGGCGGACACCCTCTTCGCCGTCACCACCATCAGCTTCGACATGGCACAGGTCGAACTGTTCCTGCCGCTGGTCAGCGGTGCCCGCTGTTATGTCTGCGACAGCCCGACGATCAAGGACGTCGAGCGCCTCAAGGAGCGCGTCGCAACGGTGCGGCCCACCGTCATGCAGGCCACGCCCGCGACCTGGAGCATGCTCTTCCACTCCGGCTGGCGGAATCACGAGGGCGTACGGATCCTCTGCGGCGGCGAGGCACTGCCCAGGACGCTGAAGGAGCACTTCCGCAACACCGGCAGTGAGGCGTGGAACCTGTACGGGCCGACGGAGACCACCGTCTACGCCACGGGCGGACGCATTCGCTTCGACGCCCCGACCACCATCGGCAGGCCGGTCGCGGGCGCCCGGGTCCACATCCTCGACGAGCGGCTGCGGCCGGTGGCGGCCGGGGAGACCGGTGAACTGTGCGTCGCCGGTACCGGAGTGGCCCGGGGCTACGTGAACCGTCCCGACCTCACCGCGGAGAATTTCATCGACCACGACCTCGTGCCCGACGGCAGGCTCTACCGCACCGGGGACCTGGCCCGCTGGACCGAGGACGGCGAGATCGACTACCTCGGCCGGCTGGACTTCCAGGTGAAGATCCGTGGACACCGGATCGAACTGGGCGACATCGAATACCACCTGGGCAGACATCAGGACATCGCCCAGTGCGTGGTCGTGGCGCGCGGCGAGGACGGCGCCAAGCAGCTCGTCGCGTACTACGTCCCGCGCCGCGCGGGAGCAGCGGGCGACCCCTCGGGGGCGTTCAAGGAGCATCTGCGCGGACTGCTGCCGGCGTACATGGTTCCCGACTTCTTCGTGGCGATCGACGCCGTCCCGCTGACGGGCAGCGGCAAGGTGGACCGCAACGACCTGATGGCGCGGGAGGTGTCGCTGGCCCCGCCCGCGGCCCCGCCGGCGCCCGTGGCTCCCGCGACGCACGTCGTTTCCCGGGCAGCGGAGGCCGCCGGGACCGATGCCGGGGCCGACGCCGAGAAGGAGGTCCTCGCCCTCTGGCAGGACGTCCTCAAGGTACGGGACCTCGCCCCCACCGCCTCCTTCTTCGAGGTGGGCGGCAACTCCCTGTCGGCCGTCGTCCTCGCCGACCGGATCAGCCGGCGGCTCGGGGTGCCGTTCGCGGCCGCCGATCTGTTCAAGTACGCCACCGTGCGCAGCATCGCGGCGCATGTGCGGGCCGTCGCCCCCGGGCCGGCCGCGGCCCCCGCGCCGGATGCCGTACGTGTCCCGGAGCCGGAGCCGGAGCCGGAGCCGGAGCCCGTGTCCGAGCCCGTGTCCGAGCCGCAGGCCGGGACCGGTGGCGGGTCCGTGCCCGAGGACGCGGTGGCGATCGTCGGCATCGCCTGCCGCTTCCCGGGAGCCCGCGACCACTGGGAGTTCTGGGAGAACCTCAAGCGGGGCGACGAGGCCGTGCGCCGCTGGACGGAGGAGGAGCTGCGCGAGGCCGGTGTGCCCGAGCACGTGCTGCGCGACCCGGCCTACGTCCCCTTGCGCTCCTCCCTCGACGGCAAGGAGGACTTCGACGGAGAGTTCTTCCGGCTCTCCCCGAACCACGTGGAGCTGATGGACCCGCAGTTCCGTCAGCTCCTGCTGCACGCCTGGAAGGCCGTCGAGGACGCGGGCTACGACCACCGCGACATCCCCGACACCGCCGTCTACGTCTCCACCGGCAACCACTTCTACGGTGCGCCGGAGGACACCGCCGAGAATCCGGCCGCCGTGCTCGACGACCCCCGCCAGTACCTGTCCTGGGTCATGAGCCAGAGCGGCACGGTCGCCTCGATGATCTCGTACCAGCTCGGCTTCGGCGGACCGAGCATGTCCGTGCACTCCAACTGCTCCTCCTCGCTGACCGCGCTCTCCCTGGCGGCCCGCGCGGTGCTGACGGGGGAGTCGGGCTTCGCGCTCGTGGCGGCCGCCTCCGCGAACAGCGTCGACGGCCTCGGCTACATCCACCAGCCGGGTCTCAACCTGTCCAGCGACGGCCACGTCAGGGCGTTCGACGCCGATGCCGACGGCATGGTCGGCGGTGAGGGAGCCGTGGCCCTGCTGATCCGCCGCGCCGCCGACGCCGTCGCCGACGGCGACCACATCTACGGCCTGCTGCGTGGTGTCGCGACCAACAACGACGGCGGGGACGCCACCGGCTTCTACAGCCCCAGCGTCAACGGGCAGAGCCGGCTGATCCGGACGGTCCTGGAACGCACCGGCGTCGACCCCCGTTCCATCGGCTACGTCGAGGCGCACGGCACCGGTACGAAGCTGGGCGACCCCGTCGAGCTGGCGGCGCTGACCGAGGTGTACCGCGAGCACACGGACGACACCGGCTACTGCGGCATCGGCTCGGTGAAGTCGAACATCGGCCACCTCGACACGGCCGCCGGTCTCGCGGGCAGCGTGAAGGTCCTCCTCAGCCTCTACCACGGGCAGATCCCGCCGACCCTGCACTACAACCGGCCGAACCCGCAGCTGCGGCTGGACACCTCACCGTTCCGGGTCGTGGACCGGCTGCGTGTCTGGCCGGCCGGCGACACCCCGCGCCGCGCCGCGCAGAGCTCCATCGGGCTCGGCGGGTCCAACGCGCACGCCGTCTTCGAGGAGTACGTACGCGACGCCGGCCCGGCCACCACGGCGCGTCCGGCCGCCCGCACGACCACGAGTACGGACACGACCACGGACACGACCGGACGCATGCACAGCGGCGCAGACACGAACAGGAGGGCGACCGTGGACACCGGCGGCGACACCGTGCCCCAGCTGGTGCCGCTCTCGGCCCGCACACCCGACGACCTCGTGCGCGCGGCCGCCGAGCTGCTGCGGTACCTGCGCGGCTCCCGGGCCGTCTCGTCGCGCCTGGACGACCTGGCTCACACGCTCCAGGTGGGCCGGGTGCCGATGGCCTGCCGGGTGGCGTTCGTCGTGCGCGACCCGCGCCGGCTGGCGGCCGAGCTGGAGGCGTTCGTCCAGGACCCGGCCGGTGACGGATCGCCCCGGCGCTTCACGGGCCGGCGGCCGGGGAACGGGGCCCGGCCGGCCGGGCGGCAGGACGCGAGGGCCCGGGACGCGAAACTCGCGCGCCGACTGGCCGACGGCAGGCTCAAGAAGGTCGCCAAGGCGTGGGCGGACGGCGCCGACGTCGACTGGAGCCTCCTGCCCCGTCCGCGGGCGGCCCGGCGCATCAGTCTGCCGGGATACGCCTTCGGGCCCGTGGCCCACCCGTGGCCCGCACCGGCCCTGCGGACCCGGCGGGAGCTCCCCGGGACGCCGGCGCGGCGGGGGACCACGGCGGGCGGGGAGCCGCCCGCGCGGCTGCACCCGCTGCTGCACGAGAACGTGTCGGGACCGGACGGACAGCGCTACCGCTCCCGCTTCACCGGCGACGAGTACGTGCTGGCCGACCACGTCGTCGGCGGCCGGCGGCTGCTGCCCGCCGTGGCCGGCCTGGAGATGGCGTACACCGCCGTCCGGCGTGCCCTGACCGGCGCGGAGCGCGAGGGCGGGAGGACCGTCCTCAAGAACGTCACCTGGGTGCGCCCGGTGGTCGTCGGCGACGACGGCCGCGACATCGAGTTCACCCTCGCCCCGGAACGACACCGCACGCAGGAGGAGGCGGACGGTGCCACGGGCGCGGGACCGCTGCGCTTCGAGCTCCTGAGCGACGGCGGCCGTTCGCACGTCCAGGGCCGGGCGGTGACCGGCCCCGCCGTGGCCCCGCCGCACGTCGAACTGGACCGGCTGCGCTCGGGCCTTCGGCTGCGGTCGCTGTCCGGGGCGGAGTGCTACGCGCACATCGCACGCGCGGGCGTCGAGTACGGGCCGGGCTTCCGTCTCGTACGGACCCTGCACCGGGGAGAATCCGAGGGGCGCCGCGAGGTGCTCGCCGAGCTGTCGCTGCCCGGGGACATGGACGGCTCACTGGCCGACTACACCCTCCACCCGAGCTTCCTGGACGCGGCGATCCACGCCTCGCTCGGCCTGGACCCCGCGTTCGACACGGCCGCCGGCCCGGACACCACCACCGACGGGCACGGGGCGACTCCGGTCCCGTTCGCACTCGACCGGCTCGACGTCCACGCGCCCTTCGGCGCCACGATGTACGCATGGGTGCGCCCGGCAGCGGGACGGCGGGCCGCCGGAGCGGGCCGGGTGCTCGACATCGACCTCATCGACGAGCGGGGCCGCGTCTGCGCAACCCTGCGCGGACTCGCCTACCGGGAGCTCGAAGCGCCCGCGGACCGCCCCGCCCGCGCGTCGCGGCTGCGCACCCTGCTGCCCGTGTGGGAGCCGAGGCATCCCGGTGAGGCGTCCCCGCAGACCACGGACGGCGAGGTGCTCGTCTTCGACTCCGGCCGCCGGCTGAGTGCGGGACTTCGGGCCCTCCACCCCCGCCACCGGGCGATCGACCTCCCGCCGGGCGCCTCGATCCAGGAAACAGCCGACCGGATACGCGAAGCGTCCACGGATCCCGCGCACCCCGCACGCCCGGGGGCCGCCGGCCGCATCGCGCAGGTCGTCTGGGTCGCTCCGGCCGAGGACCCCGACGACATGATCGGGAGCCAGGAACGCGGCGTGATCGAACTCTTCCGGATCGTCAAGGCGCTGCTGGCGCTGGGCCAGGGCACCCGGGAGATGACCTGGACGGCGTACACCTTCGGCACCCAGCTCGTCCGCGAGCGGGACAGGGTCGCGGCGACACACGCAGGTGTCCACGGGCTGATGGGCAGCCTGGCCAAGGAACACACCCGTTGGACGATCGACCTCGTCGACCTGCCCCACGAGCTCTCCGGCGAACCGGTCGACGCCCTGCTCGGCGGCGAACGACGGCTGACCGGCGTGCGGCCCGGCACCACCCTGGCCCTGCGCGGCGGGCGTTGGTTCTCGCAGGAACTGCTCCCCGTCACCGGTCAGGAACCGGTTACCGGTCAGGAACCGGCCACCGGCCCGTACCGCCGGCACGGCGTCCATGTCGTCGTGGGCGGCGCGGGCGGTATCGGTGAGCTCTGGAGCCGCTCCATGGTCGAGCGGTACCAGGCGTCGATCGTGTGGATCGGCCGCCGGCCGCTGGACGAAGCGATCGAACGCAAGCTCGCCGGGCTCGCCGCGCGCGCCCGGGCCGTCGGCGCGCGGGCCCCCCGCTACATCTCGGCGGACGCGAGCGATCGCGGGAGCCTGCTGTCCGCGTACCGGCAGATCAAGGAAGACCATCCGCGCATCGACGGTGTGGTGCACTCCGCGATCGTGCTGGCCGACAGGACGCTGACGCACATGGACGAGGACGTCTTCCGTGCGGCGCTCACCTCGAAGGTCGACGTCGGCGTCAACATCGCCGACGTGTTCGGCGCCGAGCCGCTGGACTTCGTCCTCTTCTTCTCCTCGGTGGAAAGTTTCCTGCGGGCCGCCGGCCAGGCGAACTACGCGGCCGGATGCACCTTCAAGGACGCCTTGGCGCATGAGCTCCAGCAGCGCGGACTGCCCCTGGCCAAAGCGGTCAACTGGGGCTACTGGGGTGTGACCGGAGTGGTCAGCGACCCCTTCTACCAGGAGCGGATGGCGGCCGTCGGCGTCGACTCGCTCGACCCCGACGAGGCGCTGAACGCCCTGGAGTCGTTCCTCGGGAGCGAGCACAGCCAGGTCGTGCTGATGCGGACCTTCGGGGACGGGGCGCTGCGCGGACTCGCGCTCGACGAGCGGCAGGGCAGCCGTCCGGCCCTCCTGCCGTCCGTACGGGACGAGATCGTGGCGGCCCACCGTGCGCCGCGCGGCGAGGTGGAGCGGCTGCACGCGTTCCTGCCCCACCCGCGTATGTGCGAACTGGCGGCCCAGCTGCTCTTCGTCACGCTCCGGGACCTCGCTCCGCTGGGCCGGGACGGCCTGACCGGACAGCCCGAGGGTCTGGACGGTCTGGACCAGCGTGTCCTCGCCAAGTACGCCCGGTGGATGGAGGAGAGCGACCGGCTGCTCGCCCACGCCGGGCTCGTGGAGCTCGTGGGCGACCGCCGCCGCGCCGGGCCGGCCGCCCACGGCCTGGACCGGGCCGGACTGTGGCGTCAGTGGCACGCCGAGCGCGACGGATGGCAGCCCAACGAGAACCAGCGGGCGCAGGTCGACCTGGTCGAGTCGTGCCTGCTGGCTCTGGCCGACGTCCTCACCGGCACCCGGCAGGCCACCGAGATCCTCTTCCCGGGCTCCTCCATGTCACGGGTCGAGGGCATCTACCGGGGCGACCCGGTCGCCGACTACTTCAACGACCGGCTGAGCGTCCTGGTGGCCGACGCCGTACGGGCCTGGGACCGTGCCGGCTCGTCCAGGCGCCTGCGTGTCCTCGAGGTCGGAGCCGGCACCGGTGCGACGAGCGCGAAGGTGCTGGAGGCCCTCGAACCGTTCGGCGACCGCATCGCCGAGTACTGCTACACCGATCTGTCCAAGGCGTTCCTGTTCCGCGCCGAGGAGCGGCTGCGCCCCCGCTACCCGCACCTGACGACCCGGATCTTCGACGCGGGGCGCCCGCCCGGGCAGCAGGGCGTGGAGCCGGGCGGCTTCGACATCGTCGTGGCCACCAACGTGCTGCACGCCACCGCGGACATCTCCGGCACCCTGCGCAACGTCAAGGCGGCCCTGCGCACGGGCGGCCTGCTGTTCATCAACGAGATGAGCCGCAACACGATCCTGGCCCATCTGACGTTCGGGCTGCTGGACGGATGGTGGCTGTACCGGGACGCCGAACTGCGCATCCCGGGAAGCCCCGTGCTGGCGGCCGACCGCTGGCTGGAGGTCCTGGAGGACGAGGGCTTCCGTACCGGCGCCCAGCCGGACACCGCCGCCCATGCCCTCGGCCAGCAACTGATCGTCGCCGAGAGCGACGGCAGGTTCCGCATCCGGACGGGACCGGAAGAACCCGAAGGAGCCGAGGACCGGGCAGGGGCGGCTGCCGGTACGACGGCCGGTTCCGCCCGCGACTCCGGTTCCGGCCATGAATCCGGTGCCCTCGATGGCTCCGGTGGCTCCGGTGGCTCCGGTGGCTCCGGTGGCTCCGGTGGCGCCGAGGCATCCCTGCGCACCCACGTCACTGCCTATTTCGAACAGCTGATACGCGAGGCCCTGCGCCTTGCGGACACGGAGCTCGACCCGCACAAGGACCTGCACGATTACGGGCTGGACTCCATCCTGGTGTCCGGCATGAACAGCGCCGTCGCCAAGGACTTCGAGGACGTCGGCAGCACGCTCTTCTTCGAGCTGCGCACGCTGGACGAACTCGTCGAGCACTTCCTCGCGGACCGGCGCCCGGAGCTGCTGCGCCTGTTCCCGCAGGCGCCGCAGCCGCAGCCGCGGACCAGTGCTGTCGCCCGGGGTGTCACCGACGGTGGTGGTGCTTCCCTCACCGCCCGCGCCACGGCGTACCTCACCGGGCTCGTCGCCCGGACGCTGAGGCTGGCACCCGAGGAGCTCGCCGAGGACGCCAACCTCTTCGACCTCGGGCTCGACTCGATCCTCGTCATCCAGCTCAACAACATGCTGTCCCGTGACTTCGACGAGCTGAGCAGCACGCTGTTCTTCGACTGCCCGACGATCGGGGAGGTGGCCGGGTACTTCACGGCGTCGCATCCCGAGCGGCTCGCCGGGGTACTGGCCGGCGGCACGACGGAGGCGGCCGCCCAGACCGTCCCGGTCGCGTCGACCACCCCGGCCGCCCCGGCTGCCCCGCCCGTTCAGGAGTTCCGGCCCGCCCCGGCGGACGACGGGTTCCGGCGGACCCCCGAACCGGCGCGGACCCCCGAACCGGCGCGGACCCCCGCCCCGGCCCGTACCGGGGACATCGCCGTCGTCGGTCTCGGCGGGCGCTACCCGGGAGCCGACAGCCCCGAGGAGCTGTGGCAGAACCTGACCCGCGGCGAGAGCGCCACCGCCCCCTACCCGACGGACCGATGGTGGTGCCGCTGGGAGGGCGAGGAGCGTCCCCGGGGCGGTTTCCTGGCGAACGTCTCCTCCTTCGACGCCGAGTACTTCGGTATCCCCGCGCGGGAAGCGGCGGCGATGGACCCCCAGGAGCGGCTCTTCGTCGAGACGGTGCACAGCGCCGTGCAGGACGCCGGCTACACCGCCGGGGCACTGGCCGAGTGCGGCCGCGTCGGTGTGTTCGCGGGCGTCATGAACTCCACGTACAACGGGCGAACCGCCTACTCGTCGATCGCCAACCGCACCTCGTACCTCTTCGATTTCCAGGGGCCGAGCATCGCCGTCGACACGGCGTGCTCCGCCTCGCTGACGGCCGTCCACCTGGCCGTCGAAAGCCTCCACAGCGGTGACAGCGACTGCGCGATCGCGGGCGGGGTCAATCTGCTGCTCAACCCGGACCACTTCGAGGTGCTGGAGGAGCACGGGCTGCTGTCGTCCGGCGACCGGTGCCGTCCGTTCTCCGAACGTGCCGACGGGTTCCTCGCGGCCGAGGGCGTCGGAGCCGTGGTGCTGCGGCCGCTGGCGGACGCGGTCGCGGCCGGGGACCACGTCTACGGTGTCATCAAGGGCAGCGCCGTCAACTCCGGCGGCCGTACCAGCCGCTACAGCATGCCCAGCCTGACGGCCCAGCGTGATGTGGTCGTACGGGCCATGGAGAAGGCCGGTGTCACGCCCGACACGGTCAGCTATGTCGAGGCCCACGGCACGGCGACCCTCCTCGGCGACTCCATGGAGGTCTCGGCGCTGAGCCGGGCCTTCGGCACGGGGCGCCAGGGGCAGTACTGCGCGATCGGCTCGCTCAAGTCCAACCTGGGCCACTGCGAGAGCGCGTCCGGCATCGCCGGGCTCACCAAGGTCCTGATGCAGCTGCGGCACGGGCGGCTCGCGCCCTCCATCAACGCCGAGGACCTGAACACCGGCATCGTCTTCAAGCGGTCGCCGTTCTTCGTCCAGCGTGAGCTCGCTCCCTGGACGCCGTCCGACGCGCAGGGGCGGCCTCTGCCGAGGCGCGCCGGCATCTCCTGCTTCGGCGCCGGTGGCTCGAACGCACATTTGATCATCGAGGAATACATGGAAGACGACGTCGCGGCCCGTGCGTTCGGACGGCCGGCCCACGAGACCTGCCTGGTGCCGCTCTCGGCGCGCACCCCGCAGGAGCTGCGGGCCGCGGCCGGACGACTGTCCCGCTTCCTGGAGGAGGCGGACCGCGGCGGGCGGCCGGTGCCGCTGCGCGACCTCGCCCACACCCTTCAGACCGGCCGCGACGAGCTGCCCGTCCGGCTCGCTCTCGTCGTACGCTCCACCACGGAGCTCGCCGACCGGCTGGCGGCGTTCCTCACCACTGGTGGCGCGGGTGAGGGGGAGTACGCCGAACTCACCGGTGCGCCGTCGCGGCGCGTGGGTGAGGCGCTGGACCCCGGCATGGCGGCGGCCGTCGCCGCGGGGGACCTCCGGACGTCGGCGCGGCTGTGGCTGACCGGTGCGACCGTGCCCTGGCGTGAGCTCCACGGCGCCCGTCCACCCCGCCGTGTCAGCCTGCCGACGTACCCCTTCGGACGGAAGGAGTACTGGTACGAGGACGAGAAGCCGTCCCCCGCGGAGCACGGGCCCCGGCGGGAGGACCGGCCGGAGCACGAACACCGGCCTCAGCCGGAGCGGAAACCGGAGCAGAAGCCGGCGCCGGAGCGCGCGCAGGAGCCGCTCCGGGAGGCGGAGCGGCCGCACACCGCGCCGGCTGCCGCCCCGGGTGCCCGCGAATGGCTCCGCCGGGCGATCGGCGGGCAACTGGACACCCGGCCCCACGACGTGCGGACCGACCAGGACTTCCCCGCGCTGGGACTGTCCTCGATGGCCCTCGTCCACATCGCCCGCCGGATCCAGCGGGAACTCGACCCGGCGTTCGAGTCCGCGTCACTCTTCGAGTACACGACCGTGGACCAGCTGGCGGCCCACCTGGGCGACGTCCCCCGTGCGCACGCCCCCGAGCCCGCCGGGACGCCCGCGTCGCACCCTCTTCCCGAGGAACACCCCCTCTCCGCGGACCAGCAGGGCCTGTGGGCCCTCCAGAAGGCGGCGCCCGGGGCGAGCGCGTACAACGTGCCGCTCTGCTTCCGGGCCACCGGGCTGGACACCCGCGCTCTGCGCCGCGCCTTCGAGCGCACGGTCGTCCGCCACCCCGTCCTGGGGGGCGTGGTGCGCGAGGAGCACGGCCGACTGGTGCTGGCACGACCCGACGCGCCCCGTCCCGCCTTCACGGAGCGGGAACTGCCCGCTCTCGACCACGACGAGACGGTCGCGCTGCTGCGCCGGCATGCCAAGGAACCGTTCGACCTGGACAACGGGCCGCTCTGCACGCTCACCGTGTTCCGCACCCCGGGCGACGAGTCCTGGGTACTCCTGAACGCCCACCACCTCGTCCTCGACGGCGCCTCCGCCGTCGTCCTCGTGAAGGACCTCCTGGCCTGCTACCGGGCCGCCGCCGATGGTCTGCCGATGCCCGGCGACCCCCGGGCGCGCGCGGGATACGCGGAGTTCGTCGCCGAGGAGACGGCCCTGCTGCGGGACGGGGAAGGGGCGGCCCGGCTCGCGTACTGGCAGGAGCAGCTGGCCGGCCCGCTGCCCGCACCCGCGTTCCCCGCCGACCGGCCGCGCGCCACGCCCGGGCGCGGCGCGCACGGCGCCACCGTGACGCATCGCCTCACGGCGGAGCTGAGCGGGCGGATCACGCGGTTCGCCCGCACCCACGGCGTCTACCCCTCGGCGGCGTTCCTGGCGGCGTACAAGGTCCTGCTGCGCCAGTACACCCAGCAGGACGACATCGTGGTCGGCATGCCGGTCAGCAACCGCGCCGGCGCGCGCTTCGACGACACCGTGGGCCACTTCGTCACCATGGTGCCCCTCAGGAGCCGGATGTCCGGCCGGCAGCCCTTCGCCGACCTGTGCAAGGACGTCCAGAAGACGCTCTTCAACGGCATCGCCCGCAGCTACCCGTTCGGGCCGCTCGTCCGCGAGCTCGGCCTCGGCGCCACGGACGGCTCCGCGCCGGTCTTCAGCCACGCCTTCATGTACCAGGACTGGCACGAGGACGTCACCGCGGACACCCGCTCCTTCACCCACGTCGAGGGCATCCACCAGGAGGGCGAGTACGAACTCGTCCTGGAGGTCGTCGAGCCGCACGGAGCGCAGGACGGGTACGCCGTCAACTGGAAGTACGACCCGGCGCTGTTCGACCGGGGGACGGCCGACCGGCTGCTGCGCCAGTACGCGCACCTGCTGGAGACCGTCCCGGCCGCGGCGCCCGCACAACTTGTCGACGACTGCTCGCTGGTGTCGCCGGAGGAACTGCACACCCTCACCGTGGAGTGGAACGACACCGCGGTGAGCCACCCGGAGCGGTGGGCGCACGAACTGTTCGCCGAGCGCGCCGCCCGCACCCCGGACGCGATCGCCCTCACCGACGGGGCCGAGACCCTCACCTACGCGGAGCTGGACGAGCGTTCGTGCCGGCTCGCCGCCCGGCTGCGCGGGCTCGGCGTCGGCCCCGGCAGCCTGGTCGCCGTCTACCTGGAGCGGTCGCCCGAACTGGTCGTGGCGCTGCTGGCCACGATGCGGGCCGGCGGCGCGTACATCCCGCTCGACCCGACGTACCCCGGGGACCGGATCGCGTACATCCTCGACGACGCCGCGCCGCAGGTGGTCCTGAGCGTCTCGGCGCTGGACGGGCAGCTGCGGGACCTCGACCCGGGCGCCGGGGCCACCGGCCGCCGTGTGGTCCTGATCGACGGTACGGACCCCGAGCCCGGCCGGGCGCACCACGACGGGACGGCCTTCCGGGAGACCGGCGCGGACACGGACAGCCGGGTGACCGGTTCCGACCCGGCGTACGTCATCTACACCTCGGGCAGCACCGGCGACCCCAAGGGCGTGGTGGTGCCCCACAGCGCACTCACCAACTTCCTGTGCGCGATGGCCGAGCGGCCGGGGATGCGTGCGGACGACCGGATTCTGGCGGTGACGACGCACAGCTTCGACATCGCAGCCCTGGAGTTGTACCTGCCGCTGGTCACCGGCGCGCAGTGCCATCTCGGCGACGCCGCCACCGCCCGCGACGCGGGGCGGCTCATGGAGCTGATCGCCCGGGTACGGCCGACCGTGATGCAGGCGACGCCCGCGACCTGGACGATGCTGCTCCACTCGGGCTGGACCAACGACGAACGCGTCCGTGTCCTGTGCGGCGGTGAGGCGCTGTCCGAGACGCTGAAGGAACGCCTGGTCGCGCTCGACTGCGAGGTCTGGAACCTGTTCGGGCCCACCGAGACGACGGTGTGGTCCACGGTGGCGCGGATCGAGGCGGACAAGCGCGTCACGATCGGCCGCCCCATCGACAACACCTGGATCCACATCGTGGACGGGCAGGGCCGCATCGCCCCCGTCGGCGTGGCCGGCGAACTGTGCATCGCGGGCGACGGACTCGCCCTCGGCTACCTCAACAAGCCCGGACTGACCGCGGAGCGGTTCCCCGACAACCCCTTCCCGCCCGGCGGCAGGATGTACCGGACCGGGGACCTGGCGCGCCGGCTCAGCGACGGCACCATCGAGTGCCTGGGCCGTATCGACTCCCAGGTGAAGGTCCGGGGCTTCCGCGTCGAACCCGGCGAGATCGAGCACGTCCTGAGCCGGCACCCGGCCGTGCGCGAGTGCGCCGTCGTCGCCAGGGCCGGCACGGCGGACGGCGGCACCCAGCTGGTCGCGTACTGGACCCGGACCCCGGGCGTCGCACCCGTCACCTCCCGGGAACTGCTCCGGCACCTGGGCCGCAGCGTGCCGGACCACATGGTTCCGGCCTTCGTCCTGCCGATCGACAGGCTTCCGCAGACCCCGAACGGCAAGGTCGACCGCCTGACGCTGGCGCGACGGCCCCTGACGCTGCCCGAGGAGCCGGCCGGCGCCGTCGCCGTGGTGGCCCCGGAGGAGGACGACGTACTGACCCTGTGGCGTGAGGTGCTGGGCGTCGGCAACCTCCGGCCCACGGACGCCTTCCTGGAAGCGGGCGGCAACTCCGTGCTGGCGGTGCTGCTCGCCGATCGCGTCGCCAAGCGGTTCGACGTGTCCTTCACGGCGGCCGATGTCTTCCGCTGCGCGCACGCGCGGGGGACGGGCGCCCATCTGCGCACCCTTCTGAACGCGGCACCGGCCCCGGTCGCCGAGGTCCCCGCCCCGGCCCCGGCCCCCGCCCCGGCCGCGGACACCGGCCCCGGCCACGGCACCGACGGGAGGAAGACCGGCATCACCGCGGGCGACACCGCCGCCCACGCCGGACCGCCCGCGTACCTCGCGGACAGCGTCGCCATCATCGGTATGTCCGTCGGACTGCCCGGAGCCGACGACCACCACCAGTTCTGGCGCAACCTCCTCGCGGGCGAGGAGAGCGTGGAGCTCTGCCCGGCGGACGAGCTGCGCCGCCTCGGCATCGACGAACGGCTGATCCAGGATCCCGCCCACGTGCCCGTGCGCGCCAGCATGCGCGGCAAGGGCCTCTTCGACGCGGGCTTCTTCCAGGTCTCGGCGCGCGACGCCGAACTGATGGACCCTCAGCTGCGCCGGCTGCTCCAGCACTCGTGGAAGGCGATCGAGGACGCCGGCCACCTGCCGGACGACGTCGCGGACGCGGCGGTCTACATGTCCACCAGCAACGCCCTTTACCAGGCCCCCGTCGCGGGCCGTGACACCCGGCGCGACTCGGAGGCCCTGGTCGGATTCCTCCAGGCCCAGCCCGGCACCATCCCGACGACCATCTCGCACAAGCTCGGACTGCGCGGTCCCAGTCTGTACGTCCACAGCAACTGCTCGTCCTCACTGGCCGGGCTGGCGCTCGCCTGCCAGGGCATCCTCTCCGGGCAGACCACGCACGCCCTGGCCGGCGGCTGCGGCATGTACGGCGAGAACACCGTCGGCTACCTGTACGAGGAGGGCATGACGCTCTCCTCCGACGGGCACTGCAAGCCCTTCTCGGCAGACGCGACCGGCATGATCGGTGGCGAGGGGGCCGTGGTGGTCCTCCTCAAGGACGCCGTGTCCGCCGTCCGCGACGGCGACCACATCTACGCGCTGGTGCGCGGCGTGGGAATGAACAACGACGGAGCCCGGAAGGCCGGTTACTACGCGCCCAGCGTCGCGGGCCAGTCCGAGCTGGTCGCCTCGGTCCTCGACCGGACCGGCGTCCACCCCGAGTCGGTCAGGTACCTGGAGGCCCACGGCACCGGCACGGTGATCGGCGACCCGATCGAGGTCATGGCGGTGACCGAGGCGTACCGGCGGTACACCGACGCGACCGGCTTCTGCGGCATCGGCTCCGTGAAGTCCAACCTCGGCCACCTGGACGCCGCCGCGGGTCTCGCGGGACTCGTCAAGACGGCCCTCGTCGTGGGCCGCCGTACGGTGCCGCCGACCATCAACCACGACGCGCCCAACCCGCAGATCGACTTCGAGCACTCGCCCTTCCACGTGGTGGACCGCCTCACACCCCTGGTGCCCGGCGCCGCACCACTGCGGGCCGCGGTGAGCTCCTTCGGCATCGGCGGCACCAATGTGCACGCCATCCTGGAGGAGGCCCCGCCCCGGGCAGACCGGGACGCGGTACCCGCCGGACCCCACCTCGTACCCCTGTCGGCCGGGACCACCGAGAACCTGCGCCGGTACGCACGCGACCTCGCGCACCGACTGGCCGAGGAGGAGACCGCCCGGCCGACGGCTCCCCGCCTCGCGGACATCGCCTTCACCTTCCAGGTCGGGCGGACCGCCCTGGCGAAGCGGGCGGCCTTCGTCGTCCACACCGTGTCCGAACTCATCGGCGCGCTGCGGGACTTCGCCGACCGTACGGACCCGCCCGTGAGCGAGGGCGCCGGTGCGGCGCCGTCGTCCCTGCTCGACGACGAGGACCGGCGGGGTCTCGTCCGCCAGTGGCTGGCCGAGCGCAGGCTCGACAAGGTGGCGCGGCTGTGGGAAGCGGGCGGTCCGGTCGACTGGGACCTGCTGTACGGCAACGGCCGGCGGCCGCACCGGGTCAGCATGCCGACGTACCCCTTCAGCGAGGAGTACTACTGGCTGTCCGGGGAGCCGGACGAGCCCGAGGCCCCGCACGCCTCCCGGGCACACGCCACCGGCCGGGAACGCGTCACGCCGCCGGCCGACGACGTGTCGCAGCCCCGCTTCTTCGAGGAGCGCTGGACACCCTGCGATCCCGGGAGGGAAGGGGCCGGCCGGGACGGAAGGGGCCGAGCCGCGTCCACCGGGCAGAACGTCGTGGTCTTCCTCACGGACCGCGCGGCACAGGAGTCCTACCGGCGCGCCGCCCGGGAACACGCGCCGGGCGCCCGGCTGGTCTTCGTCGAGCAGGCGAGCGGCCCGGCCGCCTCCGCCTCCGTCTCCGCCCACGCGGTGCACCGGAGCGACGAGCGGAGCTGGCGACGCGTGCTCGCCACCGTCGCCGAGGCACACGGTCCGATCGACGCCATCCACTACCTGTGGCCCACCGAGCAGGACGCCGGCGCTGCCGTCCTGCGCGAGCTGACCGACGTCGGTGTACTGGTGCGCGCCCTGGCCGCCACGTCCCTGGACGTCCCCGACGTCCTCGTGGCCGGGCACTTCCGCGATGCCGTGGAACAGGCCGCCCTGGACTCGCTGATCGGCTACGAGCGTTCGCTGCCCGGGGTGCTCCCCGGCACGGCCCTGCGCGTCGTCCTGCACGACGGCGTCGCGGACGCCGCGCGCTGGGCCGGCCTGCTCCTCACCGAACAGCACCAGGAGTCCAAGGCCGGCGCCCTCTACCGGGCGGGCCGACGCCATGTCTGCCGGGTCGAGAGCGTCGACCTCCCCGCGCCGCACGGTCCTTCGGCCCTGCGGGAGGGCGGCACGTATCTCGTCACCGGAGCCTTCGGCGGACTGGGCCGCCGTCTCGCGGAGCACCTCGCGGGGGCGTACCGGGCCAACCTGGTGCTGCTGGGCCGCTCACCGCTGCGGCCGGCCGACGAGGTGTGGGCGGAGGACCTTCGTCGTAACGGCGGAGAGATCGTCTGCCGCCGCGCCGATGTCACCGACGAGGAGACGCTCGTCCGGCTCCTGGAGGGTCTGCCGTCCTCCGTACGCGCGATCGACGGTGTCATCCACGCCGCCGGTACGGCGCAGGCGCTGCCGCTGACCGAGAAGACCCGCGACGCGATCGAGGACGTCCTCGGCGCCAAAGTGCTCGGGACGCTGGCGCTGGAGCGGGCGCTCGACCGGGTGCCGGGCCCGCGCCCGGCGCGGTTCGTCTGCCACTTCTCGTCGAGCTCCGCCACGCTGGGCGACTTCGGCAGCTGCGACTACGCGGTGGCCAACCGCTTCCAGGCGGCGTACGCGCGTGCCCTGGACGGGCGCCGGTCCCCGCACCGGACCCTGGCGGTCCAGTGGCCCCTCTGGGAGGAGGGCGGACTGGGCGCGGCCGCCCAGCGGCGGCCGGACGGACGGTCCGGCCGCGACTTCGTCACGGCCTACCTCGACTCCAGCGGCCAGCAGCCGCTCGCCACCGATACCGGCCTCGCGCTCTTCGAGCGCCTCCTCACGGCCGCTCCCGCCGCCCCCCTCGTCCTGCACGCCTCCGCCGCGCGGGCACGGTCGCTGGTCGACCGCGCCGTCGCCGGCACGGTGCCCCGGCCGTCCGGGACCCAGGAGACCCCGGCCGACCGCGACGGGCTCCGCGCGGGACTCGCGGCAGCGGTCCGCGAGAGCGTGGCGCACGTCCTGAAGACACCCGTGGAGAAGCTCGACGACGGTGGCAACTTCGTCGACCTCGGCCTGGACTCGATCCGGCTGACACAGCTGGCCCACCGGCTGTCGGAACGCCTCGGCACACGTCTCCTGCCCACCGTCCTGTACGACCACCCCACCATCGGCCGCCTCACCGGGCACCTGGCCGGGCAGCCCGTGGTGGTGCCGCTTGCGGGCCCTGACGAGACGTCCGGAGAGAACGAGGCGACCGGCGGCCGACGCGAGGCGTCCGGCCGGGGCGGGACGCCGGACCGGTACGACACGTCCGGCGGGGACGCTCGCGAAGTGTTCCCCGGGAACGGCCGGACCAGGACCGACGAGCCGCGGGAGTCGCTCCCGGGCGAGGCGCCGGTCGCCGTCATCGGCATGAGCGGCATCTTCCCGGGCTGCCGTTCCGTCGACGACTTCTGGAACGCGCTGACCGACGGCAAGGACCTCGTCACCGAGGTCCCGCCGGTGCGCTTCGGCGCCGCCGCGGCGCACCAGGAGGAGGAAGCGGCGGAGCGCTACCCGTGGATGGGCGGCATCGACTGGGCGGACGAGTTCGACGCGGCCTTCTTCGAGATCGCGCCCAAGGAGGCCCGCACGATCGACCCGCGCCAGCGGCATCTGCTCCAGGAGAGCTGGAAGGCACTGGAGGACGCCGCCCTCGGCGCCGAGGAACTGAAGGACAGCCGCGTCGGCGTGTTCGTCGGCGTGGAGCAGGGCGACTACCAGCTGCTGGTCGGGGACGGCGGCAGCCTCACCTCCAACCATGACGGCGTGCTGGCCGCCCGGCTGTCGTACTTCCTCGACCTCAAGGGCCCCGTCCTGGCCATCAACACGTCCTGTTCGTCCGGCCTGGTCGCCCTGGACCAGGCGTGCGCGAGCCTGCGCCGGGGCGAGTGCGACATCGCCGTCGTCGCCGCGGCCAACTTCGTCCTCACCCCGCAGTCGCTCGCGGCGATGAACCGGGCGGGCATGCTGTCGGCCGAGGGCCGCTGCGCCACCTTCGACCGGCGCGCGGACGGGATGGTGCCCGGCGAGGCGGTGACGGCGCTGGTGCTCCGCCCGCTCGACCGGGCCGAGGCCGAGGGCGACCCCGTCCACAGCGTGATCACTGCCAGCGGCATCAACTACGACGGCAGGACCAACGGCATCACCGCCCCCGCCGGAGAGGCACAGCGCGAGCTGCTGGAGACCGTCTACCGCCGGGGCGGGGTCGATCCCGAGGACCTGGGTTACATCGTCACCCACGGAACGGGGACCAGGCTGGGCGACCCCGTCGAGGTCAACGCCCTGCGCGAGGCGTTTCGCCCGCATACCGAGAAGCAGGGCTTCTGCGCCCTCACCTCGACCAAGACCAACGTCGGCCACACCTTCGCCGCCTCCGGCCTGGTCGGCCTGGTCTGCCTGTCGGAGGCCCTGCGTCACGGCACCATCCCGGCGAGCCTCCACTGCGAGCAGGACAACGAGTACATCGACTGGAGCGAGAGCCCCTTCTACGTCAACAAGTCGACCAAGGAGTGGACACCGCCGCCGGGCAAGCCCCGCACGGGCGCGGTCAGCGCCTTCGGCATGAGCGGCACCAACGCCCATGTGGTCGTACGCGAGTACACCGGCGGGCCGTCACCGGCCGCCCCGGCGCAGCCGTACTACCTGCTGCCGCTCTCGGCGAAGACCGAAACGGCCCTGGAGCAGGTCGTCCACCGGCTGGTCGACCGGATCGCGACCGGCGCACTGAGCGACGCCGACCTGCCGCGACTCAGCGCCACGCTGCTCACCGGACGGCATCACTTCCGCCACCGCTGCGCCGTCGTCGTGAGCTCCCTCGACGAGGCCGTCGCGCTCTGGACGGCCAAGAGCCACGCGCGGTCCGACCGCCCGGCGCGCGCCGGTGCGTGGTTCGGGGGCACGGTGCCCCGGGACTTCACCGCCCGTGCGGCGGGCGCCGAGCACATCCGGACCCGGCTGGAAGACTCCCTGGACACCCGGCTCGACCCCGCCCACCGCCGTGAGGCACTCGTGGACCTGGCCCAGCACTACGTCGCGGGCCACACCATCCCGGGCCCGGGCGCCCGGCCGGGCGAAAGCCGTCCCACGAGGCTGCGCCTGCCCGCGTACCCGTTCGCCAGGAACCGCTACTGGGTGGGCGGCGAACGGCCCGGCCCGGCCACGGCGGTCTCCCCGCCACCGCCGACGCCGGCCTCGACGCCGACGCCGGCCTCGACGGTCACGGTCGCGCCCAGGGCCGCGGTTCCCGCTACGGCCGGTGCGCCGCGTCCCGCAGACGAGACGCGGACGGCATCATCCAAGCCCGTCGTACTGGCCGATCCGGCGGAGATACCGCACCGCCTCGACGTCCGTCCGGGTGACCGTGGCGCGGGCCGGGGCAGCCGGGAACGTCGTCCCGAACGCAAGGCGGTCTCCCTGACGCCGCTCCCGTCGCAGGAACCGACGGCACCCGAGGCCGCCGCCCCGTCCAGGGCGCCGATCACGGTGACGAGGGAGCACGACGTCCTGGAGGACCTCAAGTCCGCCGCCGCCATCGATTTCGGCGGCATGGTCGCCACCCTCAACCGCACGGGCGTCATGGTCGAGCACCTGATCCCCTACTCCACCGACTTCGCCGACTACGCCGGCGAGCGCGGCGGGGAGGTGCTGGACATGGGCTGCGCCTACGGTGTCGCCAGCATCGCCGCGCTGGAGCGCGGGGCCCGGGTCGTCGCACTGGACATGGAGCAGAAGCACCTGGACATCCTCGGACAGCGCGTCAACGACGAGAGCAGGCAGCGCCTGACCCTGCGACGGGGCACACTGCCCGACGTCGACTTCGAGGACGAGCGCTTCACCGCCGTGCACGCCAGCCGTGTCATGCACTTCCTCGACCCCGACGGGGTGCGGCTCATACTGCGCAAGATGTTCCGCTGGCTGACCCCGGGCGGAAAGGTGTTCCTGAGCACCGACTCGCCCTACTTCGGGTACTGGGCCTCCAAGGCCGCCGACTACGAGGAGCGCAAGCGGGCGGGTGACCCGTGGCCCGGGTACATCGACGACGTTGCCGCGCACTTCGACCCGGCCCATGTCGTCGGCGGGCCGAGCCTGATCAACGCCATCGACCCCGATGTCTTCCGCAGGGAGTGCGAGGCGGCCGGGTTCGTCGTGGAGCGCGCCGGGTTCTTCGGCGCCGTGGGAGTGGACCGGGAGTCGTACGGCGCTCCCGGCCCCGACATGGAGCACGTGGGCATCATCGCGCGCAAGCCGATGGACGCGTCCGCGCCCCACACCACCGCGACCCTGCCGGCGGCCGCGACCCTCCCCGCGACCGCGCCTCTGCCCGCGACCGGGAGCGCGGGTGCGGCCGAGGCGCGGTCGGCCGACGGAACCCGGATCCACTACCGGGTCCGGGGCAGCGGCCCCACCGCACTGGTCTTCATTCACGGTCTGGGCTGTGACGCGTCGTACTGGGACCGTCAGATCCCCTTCTTCGAGGGGCGGTTCACCGTGATCGCCCTGGACCTCGCCGGGCACGGCCGGTCGGGCAAGGACCGGCGGAAGTGGACCATCGAGGCGTTCGCCCGGGATGTGGCGGCCGTCGTCGAGCACGCCGGGGTGAGGGACGTGGTCCTGATCGGTCACTCGCTGGGCGGGCCGGTGATGCTGGCCGCCGCGCCGCTGCTCGGGGGTTCGGTCCAGGGCATGATCGGCGTGGACACGCTCCACAACCTCGACCCCAAGCGACTGGACGCCGCTCAACTCGACCGCTTCGTCCAGTCGTTCTCGGACCAGCCGGTGAAGGCCGGGGAGCTGTTCCTCGACACAGCGCGACAGGATCTGGTCGAGCTGGTCGAGCGCACGCGCGAGCAGGTGGGCGGGGCGATCGTCTCGGCCGCGTTCCGCGAGATGCTGACGTACCTGCAGGACGTGCCGAAGCACTTCGACGTCCCGCTGGTCCTGGTCAACTCGACCTCCTGGATGCCGACGAACCTCGCCGCCGCACACAGGTGCGGAGTGGAGGTGGATCTGGTCGAGGGGGTGGGGCACTTCGTGATGCTTGAGGCGCCCGACACCTTCAATGCCTCGCTGGGACGGCACATCGACCGCATAGTCCCACGGACCGGGTCGGACGACGGCGGACGCGGGGCGTCCGCAGAGGGCGCTGATGGATGATGTCCGAACCACGTACTAAGATCCCGACCGATAGTGATCTGCATCGGTTCCTGCGTGAGTCGTTGACCGGCGTCATCGGGACCGAAGCGGCTCCGGGCTCCGACGACGTGCACCTCGTGGAGCTGGGGTTGGACTCGATCAGCTGCGTCGTGTGGCTGGGCGAGGTCAACCGTTCCCTCGGGCTTTCTCTCACGATGGCCGATGTCTTCGGTCACCCCACGTTCGGCCAGTTGTCCGCCCTGATCGAGGGCGCCATGGGAGATCTGATGAGTGCCACGACCTCTGGGTCCTCGGCTGCCCCGAGCGGTTCCCTCTCCGTAGAGGACGGCATTGCCGTCCATGTACGCCGGAGTCTGGCGTCGGAGCTGGAACTGGACGAGTCGGCGATCGACGACGACACGCCGTTCGTGGAGCTGGGTCTGGACTCGATCACAGGCGTCACCTGGACGCGCAGGCTGAACACGCACTTCGGCCTGTCGCTCTCCGCCACCCAGGTCTACAGCCACCCCACGGTCGACGAGCTGGTGGGCCACCTCGTGGGTCTGCTCGGGGAGGCCGGCGCCCCGTCGTCCCCGGACGACACCCCTGCCGCCGGGCCGCCGGCGGCCGCCCTCTCCACCGCCCCGGACGCCCGGCCGGCGGCCGGGGAGGAGATCCGGCCGCAGACGGCCGAACCGGACTCCGCGGCAGGGCCGCAGACCCCTGCGGGGGCCGAGGCCGCGCTCGCCGCGTGGCTGCGGGCAAGTCTGGCCGGGGAACTGGAGCTGGCCGAGTCCGATCTCGACGACGACACGCCGTTCGTGGAGCTGGGTCTGGACTCGATCACGGGCGTCACCTGGACCCGGACCATCAACACCCGGCTGCGACTCTCGCTCTCCGCGACGACGGTCTACGGCCACCCGACCATCAGCGAGTTGGCCCGGCACCTGGCGGGAGAGCCGGGCGTGAAGCTTCCCGTACCCGAGCCGGAGCCGCACGCCGTACCCGTGCCGGCCCCGCAGCCCGTACCCGTGCCGGCCCCGCAGCCCGTACCCGTGCCGGCCCCGCAGCCCGCGCCCGTGCCGGCTGCGGTACCCGAGCCCGCCCCGGCGCCGCAGCCCGCACCCGAGCCCGTGGCGCCCGCCCGGCCGGCCGGGCGCGGCATCGAACTCGTCGACATCGCCGTCATCGGCATGTCCGGGGCGTTCCCCAAGGCGGACGATCTCGACGAGTTCTGGCAGAACATCCTCACGGGCCGCGACTGCGTCTCCGAGGTACCCCCCTCCCGGTGGGAGGTGGGCGAGTACTACGACGAGCGTCCCGGCACACCCGGCAAGTCGTACAGCAAGTGGATGGGTGTGCTGGAGAACGCCGACCACTTCGACCCGCTGTTCTTCAACATCTCGCCCGGCGAGGCGGAGTACATGGACCCGCAGCAGCGTGTCCTCCTCCAGGAGAGCTGGCGCTGCATAGAAGAGGCCGGTTACAACCCCGAGGCCCTTTCCGGCACGCAGTGCGGTGTCTTCGTCGGCTGCTCGGTGAACGGCTACGGCGGCAGGCTCGACGAGACCGAGCTGAGTGCCCACCAGAACCTCGGCACCAACAGCGCCGTCCTCGCCAGCCGCGTTTCCTACACGCTCAACCTCAAGGGCCCCTGCCTCTCCATCGACACCTCGTGCTCGTCGTCCCTGGTGGCGATCGCCAACGCCTGCGACAGCCTCTGCCTGGGCGACAGCGACACGGCGTTGGCGGGCGGTGTATGGGTCATACCCGGGCCGGGCGTGCATGTGGCGATGAGCCAGCTGCGGGCCCTGTCCCCGGACGGCCGCTGCTACGCGTTCGACGAGCGGGCCAACGGGTTCGTACCCGCGGAGGGAGTGGGCGTCCTGCTCCTCAAGCGGCTGGCCGACGCGCAGGCGGACGGCGACCGCGTCCACGCGGTCATCAAGGGCTGGGGCGTCAACCAGGACGGCAGGTCCAACGGCATCACCGCCCCCAGCGCGGAGGCACAGACCCAGCTCCAGCGGCGCGTGTACGACAGGTTCGGCATCGACCCCGCGGACATCGAACTCGTCGAGGCGCACGGCACCGGCACCGCCCTGGGCGACCCGGTGGAGATCGACGGCCTCGTGCGGAGCTTCGCGGCACACACCGACCGGCGCGGCCACTGCGCCCTGGGCTCGGTGAAGAGCAACATCGGGCACACCGCGTGCGCCGCCGGCGTGGCCGGCTCCATCAAGGCGATCCTCGCGCTGGAGCACGCGACACTGCCCCCGACCATCCAGCACGAGCGGCTCAACGGCCACATCGACCTGGACGGCACCCCGTTCTACGTGAACACCCGCGCGCGCTCCTGGCCGCGCGGGGACAGGCCCCGTCTGGCCGCGGTCAGTTCGTTCGGCTACAGCGGGACCAACGCACACCTCGTACTGGCGGAAGCGCCCACGGCCCCCGCAGCCCCCATGACCCCCGCGCGACGGCCGGAGGACGGCGCCCGTCTGATCGCCCTGTCCGCCCGTACCGCCGCGCAGCTCCGGGAGCAGGCGCGCCGGCTCGTCGCCCACATCGAAGGCCACCCCGGGGAGAGCCTGCGGGACCTCAGCGCCACGCTGCTCCAGGGCCGCAAGCACTTCCGCCACCGCCTGGCCTACGTGGCGAACACTCCGGGGCAGGCCGTCCGGACGCTGCGCACCTGGTTGGACTCCGGCAGCGCGCCGGCCGTCAGGACCGGTGAGAACAAGCCACAGCGCCCGCAGCGGAAGCCGGACGGGACGGCACTGGAGCAGACGGATCCGCGCCGCCTGGAATCGCTCGCGGAGCAGTACGCGCAGGGCGGGGCCGTCGCGTTCGAGCTGCTGTTCGCGGACGGGCACAGGCCGGGCAGGATCTCCCTGCCCACCTATCCGTTCACCAAGGACGCCTACTGGCTGCACCCGGCCCGCGACGTGTCGGGGGCCGCCCGGCGCGGCGCCGGATCCGGCGACGGCGCGGCCACGGCCGACCGGGCGCCCGCGCCGGACACGGCCGGCGGCGCCGTGCTGACGCTGGAGCCGCGCTGGGAGCCGCGAGCCGCTCCCTCCGGTGCGCCCGCGGTCCCGGACGGCCACGACGTGTGGCTGGTCGGCGCCGGTGTCACCGACTCCTCGGCGGTACGCGCCTTGTCCGCGCTGCTGCCCCGGGGCGCCGAGCTGCGGACGTTCGAACCGGCCGCCGATCGTCCGCTGGACGCCGAGTACCTGCGGTTGACGCAGACCCTGCTGAGCGGGATACGCACCCGCGTCGCCGGGCGCGGCGCCACCGGCGAGCGCCTCGTGCAGCTCGTCGTCCTCGGACACGGCTCCTCGGCCGCCCGGGTACCGGCCGGCGTGTCCGGCCTGCTGCGCACGGCCGCACTCGAACACCCCTGGCTGCGGACCCAGTGCGTCGAGTACCTCGACCGCTTCGATCACACCGACCCCACGTCCGCCGCCGCGCTCGCCGGAGCCGTCGACGCGGACGCCCGCGACCACGCCGAGCACGACATCCGCCACCACGACGGACGGCGGTACGTCCGCCGGCTGGCGGAACTCCTCCCGCACCCGCAAGCCGGGGACACCGCTGCCACCCCATGGCGCGAAGGCGGCGTCCACCTGGTCACCGGTGGACTCGGCGGGCTGGGCCGGATCGTCGCCGAAGAGCTGTCCCGGTCCCTCCACCGGGGCACGATCGTCCTGGTCGGCCGCTCCGAACCCGACACCGCCCGGCTGCGTGAGCTCGGTTCCGTCGGAACGCCGGGCGTCACGGTCGAGTACCGCAGGGCCGACGTCACCGACCGCCGGGCCGTCGACGCCCTCGTGGCCGATGTCGTGTCACGCCACGGCGCGATCCACGGGATCGTCCACTGCGCCGGAGTGCTCCACGACGGCTACCTCGCCACGGAGACGGACGAGCGACTGCGCGCCGTCCTCGCGCCCAAGACCTCGGGCCTGGTGAACCTGGACGAGGCCACCATGGACCAGCCGCTGGACCAGCTGATCGTCTTCTCGTCCACCGTGGCCGCGCTCGGCAACGCGGGGCAGGCGAACTACGCGGCGGCCAACGGCTTCATGGACGCCTATGTCGCGCACCGCGGCGAACTGGCCGCGCGGGGCGCCAGGTCCGGTCGCGCCCTGTCGATCGGCTGGCCGCTGTGGGCGGACGGCGGCATGCGCGTCGACGACGCGGTGCTGGCCCGGCTGCGCGACCTGGGTGTGACCCCGCTGGGCACCGGGGACGCGCTGCGGGCGCTGACGGCCGCTGTCGCGGACGGCCGCCGGCACACGCTCGTGCTCTGCGGCGACCGCGAGCTGCTGCTCACCCGCCTGTCGGCGCAGATCGGCGGGCTCACCGCTGCCGCTTCCGCCGTCCTCGCCCCTCCCTCGCCGGCCTCCGCTCCCGCCCAGGCCCCGGCTCCCTTGCCGGTGTCCCCGGCCCCCGCCGCCGACATGCTGCGTCCGTCGGTCCGTGAGATACAGGAGAGGTGGCAGCGCACCCTCGTCGCGGAGGTGTCGGCGCAGCTGAAGGTTCCGGCCGACGAGATCGACGTGGACGGCGAGTTCGGTGAGTACGGGTTCGACTCGATCAGCCTGACCGAGCTGGCGGGCCGGCTCGGCGACGGCTACGGACTGAGCCTGGCACCGACCGTGTTCTTCGAGCACACCACACCTGCCCGGCTCGCCGCGCACCTCGCCCGGAGCGGCCCCGGGTCCGCTCCGGGGGACGCCACCGGTGCGGCCGGCCGCACTTCCGGCACGCCTGACCCGCTGGAAACGGCCCGTCGGACACTGATCGCGGAGGTGTCGGCGCAGCTGAAGGTTGCGGCCGACGAGATCGACGTGGACGGCGAGTTCGGTGAGTACGGGTTCGACTCGATCAGCCTGACCGAGCTGGCGGGCCGGCTCGGCGACCGCTTCGGTGTGAGCCTGGCGCCCACCGTGTTCTTCGAGTACCGGACCGTCGACAGCGTCGCCGCTCATCTGGCCGCGACGTACGCCGACCGGATCGCGGCCGTGGACGCCGCGCCGGCCGACACCTCCGTACCCGAGCCGATCACCGCATCCATACCCCTACCCGGCCCTGCGGCCCTCTCCGCCTCCGAGCCGGCCACGGTCCCCGCCCCCGGGACGGCAGCACGGGACGCGGGCGCGGCGATGCCGATCGCCGTCATCGGCGTCAGCGGAAGCTTCCCGCAGGCCCCCGACCTCGCCGCGTTCTGGAACAACCTGCGCGACGGCAGGGACTGCATCACCGAGATACCCCAGGACCGTTGGGACTGGCGGGCCATGCACGACGACCCGGCCACACCGAACAGCAGGAAGCATGTGCGCTGGGGCGGCTTCCTCGACGGGGCGGACCGCTTCGACCCGCTCTTCTTCGGCATCTCGCCGCGCGAGGCCCTCGCCATGGACCCGCAGCAGCGGCTTCTGCTCACCCACGCCTGGCAGGCACTGGAGGACGCGGGGTACGCGCCGTCGAGCCTGGCGGGCAGCGACACCGCCGTCATCGTCGGCACCGCGCCCAGCGGCTACGGCAACCTGGTCCTCCAGGAGCGGCAGGGCGAGGACGGTTACGCGGCGACCGGGGTCTCCGGGTCCGTCGGCCCCAACCGGGTGAGCTATCTCCTCGATCTGCACGGCCCGAGCGAGCCGGTCGAGACCGCGTGCTCCAGTTCGCTGGTGGCCATCCACCGCGGCGTCGAGCTGCTGCGCAGCGGCCGGAGCGGCCTCGCCCTGGTCGGCGGCGTGAACACGATCGTCAGCCCGGACCTGCACATCGGGTACAGCCGCGCGGGCATGCTCTGCGAGGACGGCCGCTGCAAGACCTTCTCGGCGCAGGCCAACGGCTATGTGCGGGGCGAGGGCGTGGGCATCCTGGTCCTCAAGCCCCTGGACCGGGCGGAACGCGACGGCGACCGCGTCCTCGGCGTCATCCGCGGTACGGCCGTCAACCACGGCGGCCGGGCCCACTCGCTGACCGCGCCCAACCCCCACGCGCAGGCGGAGCTGCTCAAGGCCGCCTACCGCGAGGCGGACATCGACCCCCGTACCGTGACCTACATCGAGGCGCACGGCACCGGCACCGAGCTGGGCGACCCCGTCGAACTCAATGGACTCAAGAGCGCTTTCGAGGCGCTGTACGAGGAGACGGCGGGCAAGCCGGGCACGCTGCCCGGACCCGCCCCCTGCGGCCTCGGATCGGTCAAGAGCAACATCGGGCACCTCGAACTGGCCGCCGGTGTGGCCGGAGTCATCAAGGTGCTGCTCCAGATGCGCCACGCCACGCTGGTCGAGAGCCTGCACTGCGAGGAGCTCAACCCCTATCTGGACTTCGGGGGGAGCCCCTTCGAGGTCGTGCGCGAGCGCCGTCCCTGGGAGCGGCCCCGTGACGCCGACGGCAGGGACATCCCGCGCCGGGCCGGTGTCAGTTCCTTCGGATTCGGTGGCGTGAACGCCCATCTGGTACTGGAGGAGTACGCCCCTGCGTCGCGGAACGGGACCTCCCCGCCCTCCTGGGCGTCCACGGACCTCCCGGCCTCCCCGGCTCACCTGCTGTCCGCGAGTTCCCCGGCGCCGTCCGTGGACTCGCGCTCCGCCTCCCGTCCTGCCCTGGTCACCCTGTCGGCCCGCACCGGGCAGCAGCTGATCGAGCAGGCCCGGCGGCTGCGCGACCATCTGCGGGACCAGCCCTCCGGAGCCGTACAGCTGTCCGACCTCGCCTTCACGCTCCAGGTGGGGCGCGACGTGATGGAGGAGAGGCTCGCGGCCCTCGTCGCCTCCGTGGCGGAGCTGGAGCGCAGGCTCACCTCCTTCGTCGAGAGCCCGGACACCCACGACGGCTGGCACCGGGGCACGGTGCCCCGGCGCGCCTCCGCGACCACGGCGGCCCGGCCCGACGCCGGCCGACTCGCCGAGGCGGACCACTGGCTCACGGCCGGTCAGTACGACCACGCCCTCGCCCAGTGGGTGACGGGCCACCCCGTCGACTGGCAGCGGTGGTACGCGCAGGCCCCGTGGCCGAGGCGCACGGCCCTGCCGGCCTATCCGTTCGCGCAGGAGAGCTACTGGGCCGGGCGGGGCGCGCAGGGCGCGGCGACGCCGGCGGCCCCCTCGATCCCGTCCCCCCCGGTGCAGTACCCGTCGACGTCGCACCGTTCCGTGCCGGCCCACCCGATGCTGCATCGCCGCATACCGGCCGCCGACGGTGACAACGGCCCGGACGACACCGTCACGTCGGTGTACGGAACCGTCTTCGACGGCACCGAACCATTCCTGAGGGACCATCAGGTGCAGGGCGCCCCTGTCCTGCCCGGCGCCGCGCACCTCGAAATGGCGCGGGCGGCAGTCGTCCGCGCCCTGGGCGAAGGCGCCGCGGACCGCGTACGCCTCGGCGACATCGTGTGGCTGCGGCCCGCGGTCTGCCGCGGGAACCGACTGGACCTGCGGCTGAGCCTGCGGCCCCTGGCCGACGGCCCGGACGCGGCCGCATCCGGGTACGCGTACACCATCCACAGCGTCGACACCGACGGCACGCGCGTCCTGTGCAGCCAGGGCCGGGCGACCTCACCGGCCGCGCAGGCCGGCCGCCCGGCACTCCCGCTCGGCGAACTGCGCCGCGCATGCGCCGGATCCGCCTTCTCCTCGGCGGAGATCTACGACCTGTACGACCGGGTGGGCATGGGCTACGGCCTGGCGCAGCGTTCGCTGGCCGGGCTGACCGTGGGCGCCGATGCCGTCGGACGGCCCCAGGTGCTGGCCGAACTGCGTCTGCCGCAGTCCGCGGGGGAGGCGGGAGCGGCGTCCTACGGTCTCCATCCCAGCATCCTCGACGGAGCCCTCCAGGCCACCATCGGCCTGGAGCTCCTGGCCGACGGCGGAGACGGCCGCGACGGGCGCTCGGCCCGGCCCGCGCTGCCCTTCGCGCTCCAGGAGCTCGACGTGCTCGCCGCGACCCCGGCGACCGCGTACGCCTGGATCAGGTATCAGGGCGGGGCCCGCCCCGAGGACGCCTCGGCCAAGCTCGATGTCACGCTCGTCGACGAGCACGGGCGGGTGTGCGTGGAGCTCACCGGACTGAGCGCACGGGTGCTCCCCGGCGAACCGGCCCCCACTCCCGCGAGGGCCCCCGCCGGGCCGGCGTCCGCCCCTGCCGGGGCCCCCTCGGGCCAGGACGCGCCGGGCGGAGCGCCGCTCGCCGGCCGTGCCGTGCCCTACATGCGCCGCCAGCTCGCCACGGCGCTCCAGGTCGACGCCGAACGGCTGGACGTCGACACTCCGCTGGAGCACTACGGCATGGACTCCATGATGGCCATGGAGCTCACGCGCCACCTGGAGGACACCTTCGGACTGCTGCCCAAGACCCTGTTCTTCGAGGTGCGGACCATCCGCGCGCTGAGCGAGCACTTCGCCGAGGAGTACGCGGAACGGCTGCACACCGCGTTGGCCGCCGATGCCGATGCCGATGCCGATGCCGATGCCGGTTCCGATGCCGATGCGGGTTCCGGCACCGATGCGGGTTCCGGCACCGATACGGGGACGGCCACGCCCGCCGCAGCGCCGCTCGGCCAGGCCGTTGCGGCCGGCCCGGCGGGCCCGGCCGACGCCGTGACCGACATCGCGATCGTCGGGGTCAGCGGTCGGTATCCGCAGGCCGAGGACCTGGACCGGTTCTGGCAGAACCTCCGCTCCGGTCGTGACTGCATCACGGAGATCCCGGCGGACCGCTGGGACCACCGCGACTACGGTGACGCCGCCTGCAAGTGGGGTGGCTTCCTCGACGGCGTCGACCGGTTCGACCCCCTCTTCTTCAACATCTCGCCACGTGAGGCCGAGTACCTGGACCCCCAGGAGCGCCTGTTCCTCCAATGCGTCCACCACACGCTGGAGGACGCCGGATACACCGGTGAGCTCCTCGCCCGGCAGTCCGCCGAGCGCGGCGCAGAGGCGTCCGTCGTACAGGCGGGCAAGGTGGGCGTGTTCGTCGGCGTGATGTACGAGGAGTACCAGCTGCACGGAGCCCAGGCGCAGGCGCGCGGGCACCGGATCGCGCTCTCGGGCAGCCCGTCCTCGATCGCCAACCGGGTCTCGTACTTCTACGACTTCCACGGCCCGAGCATGGCCGTCGACACCATGTGCTCCTCCTCGCTGACCGCGATCCACCTCGCCTGTGAGGCGATCAAGAGCGGCCAGTGCGAAGCGGCGATCGCCGGCGGTGTCAACGTCAGTGTCCATCCGAACAAGTACCTGATGCTGAGCCAGGGCAAGTTCGCCGCGAGCGACGGCCGCTGCCGCAGCTTCGGCGAGGGCGGCGACGGCTACGTGCCCGGTGAGGGCGTGGGCGCCGTACTGCTCAAGCCGCTGGCCCGTGCCCTCGCCGACGGCGACCGGATCCACGGAGTCATCAAGGGCACCGCGCTCAACCACGGCGGCAGGACCCATGGCTTCTCGGTGCCCAGCCCCGCCGCCCAGGGTGATGTGATCGCCCGGGCGCTCGACAGGGCCGGGGTCGATCCGGCCTCGATGAGCTACCTCGAAGCGCACGGCACCGGCACCTCGCTGGGTGACCCGATCGAACTCGCCGGCCTGGCCAAGGCGTTCCGCCGTACCGGCGGCGGCGCGTTGCCCCCGCAGAGCTGCGCGATCGGCTCGGTCAAGTCCAACATCGGCCACTGCGAAAGCGCGGCCGGTGTCGCCGGTGTCACCAAGGTGCTGCTCCAGATGCGCCACGGCGAGCTGGTGCCGAGCCTGCACTCCAGCACGCTCAACCCGCACATCGACTTCGACGGGACGCCGTTCCGGGTCCAGCAGCGTCTGGAACCGTGGCACGGGCCGCGCGTCGCCGGAGTCTCCGGCTTCGGCGCGGGCGGCTCGAACGCCCATGTGATCATCGCCGAGTACCGGCCGGGAACGGGCGAGCAGACGCCGGCGCGCACAGCCGTGGCGTCCGGCCCCCGCACCGCCGTGATCCCGCTCTCGGCGGCGACCGATGAGCAGCTGGTGGAGCAGGCCCGGCGGCTTCGGGCCCGCGTCGCCGAACTGACCGACGACGACCTGGCGTCCCTCGCGTGGACGCTGCAGACCGGCCGCGTCGCCCTTGACGAACGGCTGGCCTTCACGGCCGGCTCGCTGGAGTCCGTCGAGCAACGGCTCGACGCGTTCCTCGCCGACCCCGCCGGGCCCGGCGACTGGGCCCGTGGCAGCGTACGACCCGGTCAGGACACCCGCACCGCCCTCGCACAGGGCGACGTGGACCCGGAGACCGAGAACGCACTCGACCGGTTGCCGCACCGGTGGGCCGGGGGAGAGGCCGTCGTGTGGGAGCGGCTGTACCCGGCGGGCGGGGCGCGGCCCCGGCGTATCGGCCTGCCCGGCTACCCCTTCGCCCGCGAGCGCCACTGGCTCGACACCCGCTCCGGCTCCGATGTGGCCGTCGCCTCGCGGATCGGCGCGGTCGGGACGCCCGTGCCGTCCGAGGCGGTCCTGCACCCGTTGCTGCACCGCAACGACTCAACGGCCTTCGCGCTGACCTTCCGTACCCGTTTCGACGGTTCGGAGCCCTTCCTGCGTGACCACCGGGTCGGTGACAGGTATGTGCTGCCGGCCGTGGCGCAACTGGAGATGGCCCGCGAGGCCGTCGCCCGCGCCTTCGAGCTGACCGAGCCCGGCCGCGTCCGGCTGCACGACATCGTGTGGCTGCGGCCCGTCGCCCTGGAGGGCGGCGAGCTGGTGCTGAACCTGCGGCTGCGGGTGCTGGAGGGAGACGAGAGCGAGTACGAACTGTATGTGACGGGCACCGGCGACGACGATCACGAGGAACTGGCCGGACGAGGCCGGGCGACCCTCCTCGAGGAGGTGCCCGGACGGTACGAGGTGTCCCTGGACGCCTTGCGGGCGCGGTGCGCGGGGGAACGGCTCGACGGTGTTCGGGTGTACGCGGACTTCGCCGGCAAGGGCCTGCACTACGGCCCGGCCTACCGGAGCATCGAGCGTCTCACGGTCGGTGACGGCGACGGCGGCTCGCAGGTCTTCGCCGACCTGCGCACGCCGGACGGTGTCCGGGCCGCGGCCGGGGGACTGTGCCTGCACCCGAGCATCCTGGACGGGGCGCTGCAGGCGGGTGTCGGGCTGGTCCGCCGCGGCGCCGCGGCGCCGGGCCCGGCGGCCGCGATGGTGCCGTTCGCCCTGGACAGCGTGCAGGTCCACGCGGCCACGCCCGAGCGGGCCCACGTGTGGCTCCGCTCCGGCGCGCGGACCTACGACATCGACGTGTACGACGAGCACGGCCGTATCTGCGTGGAGCTGCGCGGCCTTGCCCTGCGGGAACTGCCCGCGTCCGTCGGTCCCGTCGGTCCCGTCGGCTCCGTGGCGGAGACCGCGTCCGCGCCTGTGGCGACCGGGACCACGCTCCCGGTCTCGCCGGGCGCCGGGTCCGTATCCGAGTCCGGTTCGGGGTCCGGTCCGGGTTCCGGGGCCGGGCATCTGATGCTGTTGCGGCCGGTGTGGAAGCCGGAGAGGGCCGCCGTTCTCACGGCCGACGACGATGTCGACGAGCATCATGTCGTCCTCCTCGCCTTCGCGGCCGCAGAGGCGCGTGCGCTGACGGCGGCGCTGCCCGCCTCGGTGCACCACGAAGTCGTCGAACTCACCGACGACGACCCGCTGGACGGCCAGTACCTGGTCGCGACGCAGCGCGTGTTCGCCCGGGCACGCACTCTGCTGGAGCGCGGAGTGCGCGGTTCCGCGCTGCTCCAGGTCGTCCTCGTCGGAGTTCCCGGCGACGACGAGGACGAGCGCCGGGCCGTGTTCGGCGGGCTGAGCGGTCTGCTCAGGACCGTGACGCTGGAGAACCCCAAGCTGCGGACCGGGCTGATCGACTGCCTGGACACCGCCGTACCGGCCGTCGTCGCCGACCGGCTGCGCGCGGAGCCGGCCGGTGCAGGCAGTCCGGAGGTGCGCTACCGCGCCGGCCGGCGTCAGGTCAGGCGCCTGGAGGAAGTGGTTGCCGCGCCCCGCGCGGTGACGGAGTCCTCCTGGCGCGCGGACGGCGTCTACCTGATCACCGGCGGCACCGGCGCCCTGGGCCTGATCACCGCCGAGGAGATCGCCGCCTCGACCGGGGGCGCGACCGTGGTCCTCACCGGCCGGTCCGCGCTCACCGAGCACCAGCGGCACGCCGTCGACGCCCTGCGGGCGGCGGGACTGCGGGTGGACCACCAGCGGATGGACGTCGCCGACCGCGGCGCCGTCGAGCGTCTGCTCCAGCACGTCGCGCGCACCCACGGGCCGCTGACCGGCATCGTGCACAGCGCCGGCGTCCTGCGCGACGACTTCGTGATCAGGAAGACGCCTCAGGAGCTGGCGCGGGTCCTCGCGCCCAAGGTCGCGGGGCTGGTCCATCTCGACGAGCTGACCCGGGACCAGCCGCTGGAGGTCTTCCTCTGCTTCTCCTCCATGACCGGCGCCCTCGGCAATCCGGGGCAGGCCGACTACGCGGCCGCCAACGCCTTCATGGACGCCTACGCGACCCATCGCAACCGCCTCGCGGACGCCGGGCTGCGGCATGGCAGGACCCTGTCCGTCAACTGGCCGCTCTGGGCGGACGGCGGAATGCGGGTGGACGGGGTGACCGAGGAGCGGCTGCGCCGTATGGACCTCCTGCCGCTGGACACCGCGAGCGGGCTCCACGCGCTGCGGACCGGTCTGGCGGAGCTGGGCACCGGCCTGCGGGACGGCAGGCTCCTGGTCGTGGCCGGGCAGCGGGAAGCGCTGCTGCCGCGCCTGACCGGAGAGCGGGCGCAGGCCGGTACCCCGCAGGACCAGGCCCAACGCGAACGGGCGCCGCACGAGGAGGTTCCGCACGACCAGGCCCAGCGCGAACAGCCGCCGCACGACAAGGTTCTGCACGACAGGGCCGTGCGCCACCTCCGGCACGAGCTGGCGGCCTCCCTCAAGCTCGGTCCCGACCGCCTGGACGCGCACACGCCGCTGGAGCGCTACGGCATGGACTCCGTCGTGGCGATGAACCTGATCGCGCAGTTGGAGAAGACCTTCGGCACACTGCCGAAGACGCTCTTCTTCGAGGTGCAGACGGTCCGCGCGCTGGCGGAGTACTTCATCGCCCAGCACGAGGACGAGCTGCGTGCGCTGTTCGGCGAGACCGGCACCTCCCCCTCCCCCTCCCCCTCCCCCTCCACTTCCACGGGCACCGATGCCGGTTCGTCTGCCGGCATGGACGCAGGATCCGCGAGGCGGGAGCCGCAACCGCGGACGGCTCCCGCGGCCGCCCGGACGGCGGCTCCGTCACGGGTGAGGGATGAACTGCGCTCCCGCCCCGGCCACCCCCGGCACGACCACGAGGGCAGCGGCGGCACCGCAACCGGCGGCGACGACATCGCAATCGTCGGGATCAGCGGGCGCTATCCGGGCGCCCCGGACCCCGACGCCCTGTGGGCCCGGCTCCGCTCCGGCGACGACTGCGTCACGGAGGTCCCGGCCGACCGCTGGGACCACGAGGAGCTGTTCGACCCGGACCGGGACGCGCTCGGCAAGAGCTACTGCAAGTGGGGAGGGTTCCTCGAGGGGATCGACCAGTTCGATCCGCTCCTCTTCGGCATCTCGCCGAGGGAGGCCGAGACCATGGACCCGCAGCAGCGGCTCTTCCTGGAGACGGTCTGGGAGCTCCTGGAGCGGAGCGGGGTCACCCAGGAGACCATCGAGCGGCGCCATGACCGGCGCGTCGGCGTCTACGTCGGCTCGATGTACCAGATGTACCGGGCGGACGCCGAGGACGCCGTACGCTCGGCGCTGACCTCGACCGCGTCGTACAACCTCATAGCCAACCGGGTCTCGTACTTCTTCGGCCTCGAAGGACCGAGCCTGGCCGTGGACAGCATGTGCGCATCCTCGGCGACCGCGATCCACCTGGCCTGCGCCGATCTGCTGCGCGGCGACACCGAGCTGGCGATCGCCGGAGGCGTGAACCTGACGGTCCACCCGGACAAGTACGTCGCCCTGTCCCAGGGCGGGCTCCTGGGCAGCCATCCGGGCAGCCGCAGCTTCCGCGACGGGGACGGCTACCTGCCCGCCGAGGCGGTGGGCGCGGTGCTGCTCAAGCCGCTGGCAGCCGCGCGCAGGGACGGGGACACCGTCCATGCCGTCATCAAGGGCAGCGCCTCCCTGCACGGCGGCCGGGCCAACCGGTTCATGACGCCGAGCCACAGGACGCAGGTGAACGTGATGCGGCGGGCACTGGAGCGAGCGGGCAGCGATCCCGCCACGATCGGCTACGTGGAGGCGGCGGCCAACGGTTCGGCGCTCGGTGACGCCGTCGAGTTCAGCGCCCTGCGTGAGGTGTTCGGATCCGTCACGGAGCCCATCGCGCTCGGCTCGGTGAAGGCCAATCTCGGCCACCCCGAGGCGGCTTCCGGTATCGCCCAGCTCACCAAGGTCGTCATGCAGCTGCGCCATCGGGAACTGGCACCGCTGGTGTCCATCGGCACGCCCAACCCCGAACTGCGGCTGGAGGACGGCCCCCTCCGGCTGTGCGACGGCCTGAGCGACTGGCGGCCCCGCCAGGGGCGGGACGGTGCTCCCCGGCGCGCGCTCATCAACTCCGTCGGAGCGGGCGGCAGCCACGTCAGCATGGTCGTCGAGGAGGCCCCCGGGCCCGAAACCACCGACGGCCGCTCCGCGCCGGACGCAGGGGCCGACCCGTACGCGACGCGGCCGCAGCTGATCGTCCTCTCCGCGCACGATCCCGAGCGGCTGCGCGCCTCGGCGCGGATGCTGCACGACTTCGTCGGGAGCGACGACCCCGTCGACCTGGCGGACCTCGCCCACACCCTCCAGGCGGGGCGGGACGCGCTGGCGGAACGGCTCGCGTTCGTCGTGGAATCCCACGCGGAACTGCGCCGGACCCTGGAGGGTTTCCTGGAGTCCGAGCAGCCGCCCGCCCAACTGCACCTCGGCAACGCCGAGGACGGCGCGGGGCCCCTGGGCGACCTGCTCTCGGGCAGCCACGGCGAGGCGTTCGTCGTCGGCCTCTTCGCCGACGGCGACCTGGACCGGCTCGCCGCGCTGTGGGTGCGGGGCGGCCGGGTCACCTGGAGCGACCTGTACGAGGGACGGCGCCGCCGTCCGGTGGCGCTGTCGACGACCGCGTTCCGCCGCAAGCGCTACTGGGCCGGGTACACCGGCAGGCCGAAGCCGTCACCGGCACAGCCCACCCCGGTCACGAGCCGACCGGGCGCCCCCCAGCACCGGCCCGAATCCGAGCACCGCTCCGAGCCCCGGCCCGAGCCGGGGGCCGGAACGGTGCCGCGTCCCGGGGCCATCGCCCCGCCCGCCCCGCCCGCCCCGGCAGCCTCGGCCGCCGTCGGCACCGGCCGGGCGGAGGACCCCGGCGGCCCCGCCCCGGCCCGCAACCCCGGTGAGGACATCGGCCGCTACCTCGCGGACTACTTCACCGAGGCGCTGGGGCTGGACGCCGGTGAACTCCCCCTGGACAAGGACCTGCACGGCGTCGGCGTCGACTCGATCCTGTGGGCCCGCCTCCAGCGCGCGGTCCAGGCCGATCTCGGCCTGACCCTCACCACACGGGAGATCGTCGAGCTGGCCACCCTGGAGCGCATCACGGCGGTACTCACCGCCAAGCGCGCACCCGAGGCTGTCGCACCACCCACCCCCGACACGACCGACGACGGCATACGGGAGGCCAGGGCCAGGGCCCTGGAGGCGTTCCGGCAGGGCGACGTCGGACTCGAAGACCTGAAGGCACTCATGAAGGAAGCACCGGGCGCGTGAACGAGGACCAGATTCTGGCGGGCTTCAAGGCGGGCACCTACTCCGCCGAGGACGTGCTCGCCTTCTACGAGCGGCTTCAGGAAGCGTCCCGTACGGACGCCCCGGGCAGGTACCCCCTGTCCGAAGGACAGAAGGGGCTGTGGCTCCTCCACAAGCTGCGCCCGGACTCGGACGTGTACAACGTCCCGGTCTGCTTCCGCACCTCCGCGCCGTTCGACGTCGCGGTGTTCCAGGAGGCGTTCGAGCTGGTGGTCGGCCGCCACACCCCGCTGTCCAGCGTGGTCGTGGAGGACGAAGGCACCCCCTATCTGGTGCCGCGGGCCCCCGGTGACATCCGCTTCCGCCACCAGCCGGTGCCTTCCGGCCTCCCCGAAGAGGTCCTGCTCACGCTCGTGCGCGAGCAGGCCAAGGCACCGTTCGACCTGGCCCGGGACTCGCTGGCGCGTGCCTTCGTCTACTCGACGGGCTCGGCCGGCGCGCCCGACACCCTCGTCCTGCTCGTCTTCCACCACCTGGTGTTCGACGGCGCCTCCACCCCCGTCCTGCTGCGTGACCTCCTCCAGGCGTACGAAGCGCTGATCGAGGGCCGCACCCCGCAGGACACCTCCGGACGGCAGGACAACTACGACGCGTTCGTCCGCTGGGAGGCCGACCTCCTCGCCGGGCCGGAAGGCGCACGCCACCGCGCCTTCTGGCAGGACACCCTGGCGGGCCCCCTTCCCGTGCTGCGCCTCGGCATCGAGCGGGCGCCCGAGCCGGGCACCGCCGTCGTCGGAGAGACCGCCCGGCTCGCGCTCACGCCGGAGCTCGCCGCCGAGGTGCGCGACCTGTGCGCCGCCCGCGGCATGAAGCCCGCCGTCCTCTTCCTCGCCGTGTACGAACTGCTCCTGCACCGCTACAGCGGAGAGCGTGACCTGATCGTCGGCGTCCCCTCCATGGGCCGGCCGGGCGCCGCCTACGACGACTCGGTCGGCTACTTCGTCAACATGGTGCCCGTCCGGCACGGGGTGCGCGGCGACGAGCCGTTCACCGACTTCGTGCGGGAGCTGACGCTGGTCATGGCCGACGGCCTCGACCACGCCGCCTACCCGTTCCCCCGCATGGTGCAGGACCTGAGCCTGCGGACCGACCCCGACAACTCGCCGGTCTTCCAGGTCTCGTACGTCTTCCAGAACAAGCGCATGATGCACGTGACGGACGAGGTGCGCGGCCTCGGCCTCGCCCGGTCCCTCCGGTTCGTCGACCGCATTTCCCAGGAAGGCGAGTTCAAGCTCCACCTGGAGGTCTTCGAGAACGCGGCCGACGACTACACGCTGCACCTCAAGTACGACGCCCAGCGCTTCGACGCCGAGGCCGTCGAGCGCTTCCTCGACCACTACCGGCGCCTGCTGCGGTCACTGGTGGCCGAACCCGGGCAACTGCTCTCCGAGGCATCGCACCTGTCCGAGGAGGAACGTCATCAGCTGCTCGGCGAGTGGAACGACACCCGTCGTCCCTACTCCGACGACCGCAGCCTGCCCGACCTCCTCGACGCCGCCGTGGCCCGCCACGGCCACCGCACGGCCCTCGAACTGGGCGGGCGGACGCTGACGTACGAGGAGTTCGGCGCCCGGGTCGACGCCGTCGCCCGTGAGCTGCGGCACCGGGGCGTCACGGCGGACACCGTCGTCGGCGTCTGCATGGAACGCTCCTTCGAGATGGTGATCGGCCTGTGGGCGATCATGAAGGCGGGCGGCGCCTACCTGCCCCTCGAACCCGGCTACCCGGCCGAGCGCCTCCAGTACATGATCGAGGACTCCGGTGCCCGCATCGTGCTGGCCCAGGCCGGAACCGACACGTCCGTGCTGTCCGGCGCCGACCGGGTGGTCCGGCTCGACGCCGAGGGCCGGCTGACCGGCGATGGCTCCGACGCCGCCGCGACACCTGCCACCACCGCCGTCGGCCCCGGCCACCTGGCGTACGTCATCTACACCTCCGGCTCCACCGGCCGCCCCAAGGGCGTGATGGTCGAGCACCGGGCGGCCGTCAACCGCATGGAGTGGATGCAGAACGAGTACGCCCTCGGCACCGACGACGTCGTGCTCCAGAAGACGCCGTTCAGCTTCGACGTCTCCGTGTGGGAGTTCGTCTGGCCCCTCATCACGGGCGCCCGCCTGGTCCTCGCCGAGCCCGCGGGTCACAAGGACCCCGGCCACCTGATCTCCCTCATCCGCTCGGCCGGGGTCACGACCCTGCACTTCGTCCCGTCCATGCTGCGCCTGATGCTCGACCAGGACGACTGGGCCCGGTGCACCTCCGTCCGCCAGGTCTTCTGCAGCGGCGAGGCCCTGCCCCCGGAGCTGCCCGCACGGCACTACGCCGTGCACGGCGCACGGCTGCACAACCTCTACGGGCCGACCGAGGCGGCCATCGACGTCAGCCACTGGGCATGCCCGCCCTCCACGGAGCCGGCCGGCACCGTGCCGATCGGCCGGCCGATCCAGAACATCCAGCTCCATGTGCTCGACGACTTCGGCCGGCTGCAGGCCGTCGGCTGCGCGGGCGAACTGCACATCGCCGGTGCCGGCCTGGCCCGCGGCTATCTGAACAACCCCGCTCTGACGCGTGAACGGTTCGTCCCGAACCCGTACGCCGACGACCCCGACGCGCGCATGTACCGGACCGGCGACCTGGTCCGGCGGACGGCGGACGGCACCCTGGAGTACCTCGGCCGCCTCGACCACCAGGTCAAGCTGCGGGGCTTGCGCATCGAACCCGGTGAGATCGAGGAGCGCCTGGCGCGGCACCCGGCCGTCCGTGCCTGCGCCGTACTGGCCCGCGAGGACAGCCCCGGCGACCCGCGGCTGGTCGGATACGTGGTCCTGGACCGGGAGCTCACCGGCGACCTCCACGAGGAGCTCAGCCGGCACCTCGGCCGCACGCTGCCCGAGTACATGATCCCGAACGCCCTGGTCCGCCTGGAGCAGCTGCCCCTGACCGCGAACGGCAAGCTCGACCGCAAGGCGCTCCCGGCACCGGATTCGAGCGCGTACGGCGTCGCCGGCGAGCGCGTCGCCCCCGGCACCGACACCGAGCGGTCCCTGCTCGCGATCTGCGCCGGCCTGCTCGGCTTCGACGAGCAGCACATCGGTGTGAACGACAACTTCTTCGCACTGGGCGGGCACTCCCTGCTCATCCCCAAACTGACCGCCCGACTGGCCGACAGCGGATTCGACTGCGACCTCCAGAGCGTCTTCGGCGCCTCGACCTTCGCCGAGCTGGCGGCCACCATCGACTCCGCCGCGACCGCGGCCCAGGACGACCCGGCGACGGGCGAGGCGGCTGCCGAGCCGTTCACCGTCCCGCCGAACGGCATCCCGGCCGGCTGCACCCGGATCACGCCCGACATGCTCCCGCTCGTGTCACTGACCGAGGACGAACTGGCGACGGTCGTCGCCGCGGTGCCCGGCGGAGCCGCCAACCTCCAGGACGTCTATCCGCTGGCGGCGCTCCAGGAGGGGATGCTGTTCCACCACCTCAAGGAGAGCGGCCGGGACCCCTATGTGCTCTCCGGTGTGTTCTCCTTCGAGAGCCGGGCGCACCTGGACGGTTTCGTACGGGCCCTGCGGCAGGTCGTCGCACGGCACGACGCGCTGCGCACGGCGATCCTGACCCAGGGGCTGCCGCAGCCCCTGCAGGTCGTGGTCCGGCACGCCGACCTCGAACCGGAGGAGTTCGAGGTGCGCCCCGGCGCTGACATCCAGGAAGAGATCCGTGAGCTGCTGGCGCGGCCGCAGACGATACGGCTGGACCGCGCACCCCTCATCCGGCTCCGCGCCGCCCGCCACCCCGGCACCCCGGAGTGGTTCGTGGTACTCAACCTCCACCACGTCATCGACGACGCCACCTCGCTGGGCTTCCTGTTCCAGGAGCTGGTCGCGCACATGACGGGCAGGGAGGGCGACCTCGCGGAGCCGGTGCCGTACCGGAACTTCATCGCGCACGTCCGCCACCGTGCCCAGAGCCTGGACCCGGCGGGCTTCTTCCGCGCCCAGCTCGGCGACGTGACGGAACCGACGGCGATGTTCGGCCTGCACGACGTGCACGGCGACGGCCGCCGCGTACGGGACCTGCGCCGCCCGCTGGACAGCCGCCTCGGGCAGCGGATCAGGGACTGTGCCAAGGAGCTGCGGGTCAGCCCGGCGACCCTGTTCCACGCCGGCTGGGCGCTGGTCGTGTCGGCGTGCAGCGGACGCGACGACGTGGTCTTCGGCACGGTGATGTCCGGGCGCCTGCAGGGCCCCCGCGGGATCGAGCGCATGCTCGGAAACTTCATCAACACGCTCCCGGTGCGCGTCGGCCTCGACGGCACGAGCGTGCGCGACCTGGTGCGCACCGTCGACCAGGAGCTGCGGGAGCTGGTGCGCCACGAGCAGACCCCGCTGGCCGTCGCCCACGGCCACAGCGACGTGCCCCGCGAGACGCCCCTGTTCAACGCGATCCTGAACTACCGGCACCTGGAGCCCGGTGACCGCATCGACGACTCCGAGCTGGAGCGTGCGGGTGTCAGGTCGCTGGCCGGCGTGATCGAGCGCAGCAACTACCCGGTCGCCCTCTCGGTCGACGATCTGGGCCATTCCTTTTCGCTCGACGCCCAGATCGACCAGGCGCAGGACGCCGAACTGGTCATCGGCTACCTCGAAACCGCCATGACGAACCTGATCGACGCGCTCGCCGGGGACGAGTCGGCCGAGGGCCCGGCCCTGGAGCTGCCCGTGCTGAGCGCCGGGCTGCGCAGGCGCGTGCTGGTGGAGTGGAATTCTGTTCCGGGTGTTGTTTCCGGCGCGGTTTCTGGTTCTGGTTCTGGCGCGGTTTCTGGTTCTGGTGGGGTGGGGCGTTGTGTTCATGAGTGGTTCGAGGAGGTGGTGGGGCGGTCGCCCGGTGCGGTGGCGTTGGAGTGTGAGGGTCGGGTTGTTTCGTATGGGGAGTTGAACGAGCGGGCGAATCGTCTGGCGGGGTATTTGCGTGGGTTGGGTGTGGGGCCGGATGTTCTGGTGGCTCTGTGTCTGCCGCGTAGTGAGTGGGTTGTGGTGTGTGTTCTGGCGGTTTTGAAGGCGGGTGGTGCGTATGTGCCGTTGGATCCGTCGTCGCCGGTGGAGCGGGTGCGGTATCAGTTGGAGGACAGTGCGCCGTGTGTGGTGCTGACGGATGGTCCTTTGCCTGTGGGGCTGGGGGTTTTGTCGGTTCCGGTGGTGGATGTGCGGGGGGATGCGGGTCTGTGGGCGGGGTGTGATTCTTCTGATGTTGTGGTGCCGGGTGTGTCGTCGTCGTCTTTGGCGTATGTGATTTATACGTCGGGTTCGACGGGGGTGCCGAAGGGGGTGATGGTTGAGCATCGGAATGTGGTGCGGTTGTTCACTGCGACGGATGAGTGGTTCCGTTTCGGTGAGCGGGATGTGTGGACGTTGTTCCATTCGTTTGCGTTTGATTTTTCGGTGTGGGAGATGTGGGGCGCTCTGTTGCATGGGGGGCGTCTGGTGGTGGTTCCGCAGGCGGTGACGCGTAGTCCTGGTGAGTTCTATGCGTTGTTGTGTGCGTCGGGTGTGACGGTGCTGAATCAGACGCCGAGTGCGTTTCGGCAGTTGATCGCGGCGCAGGGTGAGGGGGCGGCGGCGCATCGGTTGCGTGTGGTGGTGTTCGGTGGTGAGGCGCTGGATGTGGCGTCGTTGCGGCCGTGGATGGGCCGTGCGGTCAATGGTGGTACCGAGTTGGTGAACATGTACGGGATCACTGAGACGACGGTGCATGTGACGTACCGGTTGTTGGGTGAGGGGGATGTGGAGCGGTCGGTGAGTCCGATCGGTCGGCGTATTCCTGATCTGCGGACGTATGTTCTGGATCGTTTCGGCCGGCCGGCTCCGGTCGGTGCTGTGGGTGAGCTGTATGTGGGTGGTGCGGGTGTTGCGCGGGGTTATCTGAATCGTCCGGGGTTGAGTGCGGAGCGTTTCCTGGATGATCCGTTCTGTGGTGTCGCGGGTGCGCGGATGTACCGGACGGGTGATCTGGCGCGTTGGTCTGCGGACGGCACGCTGGAGTATCTGGGCCGTAACGACGATCAGGTCAAGATCCGTGGGTTCCGTATCGAGCTCGGGGAGATCGAGACGAAACTCGCCGAACACCCCGCCGTCCAGGAAGCCCGCGTCGTGGTACGCGAATACGACGACCAGGACCGCCGCCTGGTCGCCTATGTGGTGCCGTCGGCCGAGCGGGCCCCCGCGGTCCGCGCGCTGCTGCGCATGGGCCGCACCGAGCCCGAAGCGCTCGCGCAGACCTGTGAACTGCCCAACGGCATGACGGTCTTCCAGCAGAACAGGAGCGAGACGGAATTCGTCTACGAGGAGATCTTCACCAACCTCGAATACCTGCGGAACGGGATCACCATCCGCAACGGTGACCGCATCTTCGACGTGGGTGCCAACATCGGCATGTTCACGCTCTTCGCCGGCAGCCGCTGCCCCGACGCGAAGATCTACGCCTTCGAACCGATCCCGCCCGTGTTCGATTCGCTGCGCCGCAACGTGGAACTCCACGGCCTCGACGCCAAGGTCTACGCATGCGGTCTCGCCGCGGAGACCAAGGAGGAGACCTTCACCTTCTACCGGCACAACACCGTCATCTCCTCCAGTGTGACCACCGCCGAGCAGGCGCACGAGATGGTCCGCTCCTACCTCCGCAACCAGGAGGAACTGGCCACGGACGGCGCGGGCGGCACTGACGGCGAGGGCGGCGGGACGGCCGGCGACGAGCTCGTCGACGAACTGGTCGACGCGCGGCTCGACAGCGAGCAGTTCACCTGCAGCCTCAGGACCCTCTCGGAGATCATCGAAGAGGAGGAGATCGACCGGATCGACCTCCTGAAGATCGACGTGGAGAACGCCGAGTACGAAGTGCTCAAGGGCATCCACTGGCGGGACTGGCCGAAGATCCGCCAGCTCGTGGTGGAGCTCCACGACGTCGACGGCCAGCTGGAGAAGGTCGTCACCCTGCTGAAGGCCCTCGGTTACGACGTCGTCTGCGAGCAGGACAACCACCTGCTGCGCAATACCACGCTCTACAACGTCTACGCGCGCCGGGCGGACGAGACGCCGCACGACGCCGGCACCGACGAGCCGTCCACGGCCGGCACCCGCTGGTCCGGCTCCGACGCGCTGCTCAGGGACGTCGGGAGCGCCCTGCGCGCGGCGCTGCCCGAGTACATGGTCCCCGCCGCCCACGTCCTGCTCGACGAACTGCCGCTCACGCAGAACGGCAAGCTGGACCACCGTGCCCTGCCCGCGCCGGAGAGCCTTCGCCGGAACGCGGAGCAACGGGTCGCCCCGCGCACCGAGTCCGAGCGGACCGTCGCCGCCGTCTGGGCCGACCTCCTGCGCACGGACGCCGGCGACCTCGGTGCCCACAGCGACTTCTTCCAGCTGGGAGGCAACTCGCTGCTGGTGACCCGGCTCGTCAACCGCCTGGCGCAGGCGACCGGTGCGGAGCTGCCCATCCAGGCCGTCTTCGACGGACCGACCCTCGCCGAGATGGCCGCCGAGCTGGAACGGCGTGCCCCCGTGGCGCCGGCCGAGGGGGCGCTCGACGTGGCCACGATCCTGGAGAGCATCGGCCTCATCGAGAACATGAGCGAAGAAGAGCTGGACGCGTTGGAAGGCCGGATCTAATGACCACGGGGCCGAACATGAGCACGACGAACAACGACAACCCGCTGGAACTGATCAAGAAGATCAAGTCCCTGCCCGCCAAGCAGCAGCGCGCCCTGATCGCGATGCTCAAGAAGCAGGGCGTCGACCTTTCCGCGCTGGCGGCCATCCGTCCGTACCCCCGCACCGGGGACGGGCCGGTCCGGCTCTCCTTCGCGCAGCAGCGGCTGTGGTTCCTCGCCAAGCTCGACGGGACCAGCGCGTACTACAACATCCCGATGGCCATGAGGCTGCGCGGGCCGCTCGACCGCCCGGCGCTGCTGCGCGCCCTGGAGACGATCGTCCAGCGGCACGAGGTCCTGCGCACCCGCTTCGTGGAGCGGGACGGAGTGCCCTACCAGCACATCGGTGACGGCAGCGACTTCACCGTCTCGCAGGAGGAACTCGCCGACCCCGCCGAGCTCCCGTCGATCTGTGAGCGCGAGGCCGTGGAGCCGTTCGACCTCGCCCGCGAATCGCTCATCCGGGTGCGCCTGCTGCGCCGGTCCGAGCAGGAGCACGTCCTGCTCGTGACCATGCACCACAGCGTGTCCGACGGCTGGTCGCTCGGTGTCTTCTTCCGCGAGATGGTCGCCCTCTACGAGGCGTTCTGCGCGGGGGCGGAGTCGCCGCTCGCGCCCCTGCCGATCCAGTACGCGGACTACGCGCACTGGCAGCGCCAGTGGCTGGTCGACGAGGTCCAGGCCCGCCAGGTGGGGTACTGGAAGCAGCAGCTGGACGGGATCGACTCCCAGCTGTCCCTGCCGACGGACCGGTCACGTCCCGCCGTCAAGACGTACCGGGGCGCGCACGAGCGCTTCCAGCTCCCGAAGGAGCTGCTGACGCGGCTCAAGGCGCTCGGCGAACAGCACGGCGTCACGCTCTACATGACACTGCTGTCGGTCTACGCTCTGCTGCTCCACCACTACGGCGAACAGACCGACATCCCCATCGGCACCCCCGTCGCCAACCGCAACCGCATCGAGTCCGAGGGTCTGATCGGCTTCTTCGCCAACACCCTGGTGATGCGCGCCGACCTGTCGGGCGACCCGACCTTCGCCCAGCTGCTCGGACGGGTGAAGGACGTGGCCCTGCAGGCGTACAGCCACCAGGACGTGCCGTTCGAGGCCGTGGTCGACGCGCTCCGGGTGGAGCGCAGCCTCAGCCACTCACCGGTCTTCCAGGTGGCGTTCGTCCTCCAGGAGGCACAGGCCGACAGCGAGGTGCGCCTGGGCGACCTCGACGTCTCCCTCATCGAGTTCGACTTCGACATCACCAAGTTCGATGTGACGCTCGACCTGCGCGAGGCGCCCGACGGACTGATCGGCGCCGTCGAGTACAACACCGACCTGTTCGACCGGGAGACCGTCCGGCGCTTCGTACGCCACTACACCGCCCTGCTCCATGCCGTCGTGGCCGAACCGCAGCAGCGTATCTCCCGGATCAGCACCCTCGACGAGGCCGAGCGGCATCAGGTCCTGGTGGAGTGGAATTCCGTTCCGGGTGTTGTTTCCGGCGCGGTTTCTGGTTCTGGTTCTGGCGCGGTTTCTGGTTCTGGTGGGGTGGGGCGTTGTGTTCATGAGTGGTTCGAGGAGGTGGTGGGGCGGTCGCCCGGTGCGGTGGCGTTGGAGTGTGAGGGTCGGGTTGTTTCGTATGGGGAGTTGAACGAGCGGGCGAATCGTCTGGCGGGGTATTTGCGTGGGTTGGGTGTGGGGCCGGATGTTCTGGTGGCTCTGTGTCTGCCGCGTAGTGAGTGGGTTGTGGTGTGTGTTCTGGCGGTTTTGAAGGCGGGTGGTGCGTATGTGCCGTTGGATCCGTCGTCGCCGGTGGAGCGGGTGCGGTATCAGTTGGAGGACAGTGCGCCGTGTGTGGTGCTGACGGATGGTCCTTTGCCTGTGGGGCTGGGGGTTTTGTCGGTTCCGGTGGTGGATGTGCGGGGGGATGCGGGTCTGTGGGCGGGGTGTGATTCTTCTGATGTTGTGGTGCCGGGTGTGTCGTCGTCGTCTTTGGCGTATGTGATTTATACGTCGGGTTCGACGGGGGTGCCGAAGGGGGTGATGGTTGAGCATCGGAATGTGGTGCGGTTGTTCACTGCGACGGATGAGTGGTTCCGTTTCGGTGAGCGGGATGTGTGGACGTTGTTCCATTCGTTTGCGTTTGATTTTTCGGTGTGGGAGATGTGGGGCGCTCTGTTGCATGGGGGGCGTCTGGTGGTGGTTCCGCAGGCGGTGACGCGTAGTCCTGGTGAGTTCTATGCGTTGTTGTGTGCGTCGGGTGTGACGGTGCTGAATCAGACGCCGAGTGCGTTTCGGCAGTTGATCGCGGCGCAGGGTGAGGGGGCGGCGGCGCATCGGTTGCGTGTGGTGGTGTTCGGTGGTGAGGCGCTGGATGTGGCGTCGTTGCGGCCGTGGATGGGCCGTGCGGTCAATGGTGGTACCGAGTTGGTGAACATGTACGGGATCACTGAGACGACGGTGCATGTGACGTACCGGTTGTTGGGTGAGGGGGATGTGGAGCGGTCGGTGAGTCCGATCGGTCGGCGTATTCCTGATCTGCGGACGTATGTTCTGGATCGTTTCGGCCGGCCGGCTCCGGTCGGTGCTGTGGGTGAGCTGTATGTGGGTGGTGCGGGTGTTGCGCGGGGTTATCTGAATCGTCCGGGGTTGAGTGCGGAGCGTTTCCTGGATGATCCGTTCTGTGGTGTCGCGGGTGCGCGGATGTACCGGACGGGTGATCTGGCGCGTTGGTCTGCGGACGGCACGCTGGAGTATCTGGGCCGTAACGACGATCAGGTCAAGATCCGTGGGTTCCGTATCGAGCTCGGGGAGATCGAGACGAAACTCGCCGAACACCCCGCCGTACGCTCCTGCGCTGTGCTGGCCCGCGAGGACCAGCCCGGCGACAGGCAGCTGGTGGCCTACGTCGTCCTGACCGGCGCCTCCGACGACGACCCCTCCGACGGCCCCTCCGGCGGCGACCCTTCCGCTGACGGGCCGGGAACACCCGACCACCGCGCCGAACTCGCCCGCCACCTGCGGCGGACGCTGCCCGACTACATGGTTCCCAGTGCCTTCGTGGCACTGGAACGACTGCCGCTCACCGCCAACGGCAAGCTCGACCGCACGGCGCTGCCCGCTCCGGGGATCGACGCCTACGCCCAGCGCGACTACACGCCGCCCAGTACCGCCACCGAGCGGATCCTCAGCTCCGCCTGGGCCGAGCTGATGGGCTTCGACGAGGGACGCGTCAGCGCCCACGACAACTTCTTCGCGCTGGGCGGGCACTCCCTGCTCATCACCGTCCTGATAGCCCGGCTCAAGGAACACGGGCTGGACGTCACCGTACGCAGCGTCTTCAACAGCCCCACGCTGGCCGACCTGGCAGCCGAGATCGACCGCGGGACGGGCGGCGGCCCCGCCCACCGGGTCCCGGACAACCCGATCCCGCCCGACTGCGCGCGGATCACCCCGGAGATGCTGCCGCTGGTCCGGCTCAGCCAGGCCGAGATCGACTCCGTCGTGGAGAAGGTGCCCGGCGGCGCGCCCAACGTGCAGGACATCTACCCGCTCGTGCCGTCGCAGGAGGGCATCCTCTTCCATCACCTGATGGATCCCGCGAACGACCCGTACGTCATCCCGATCCTGCTCGTCGCCCCCGACCAGCAGGTGTGCGACTCCTTCGTGGCCGCCCTCCAGGCGCTGATGGACCGCCACGACGTGATGCGCACCGCCGTGGTCACCGAGGGCCTGCTCGAACCGGTGCAGGTCGTGCTGCGCGACGTACGCCTGGAGGTCGAGCGGCTGACCCTCGACCCGGACGAGGACGCCGAGCGGCAGGCCCGCGCCTGGCTGTCCCGGCCGGGCGCGATGAGCCTGGACCGGGCGCCGCTGCTGCGGCTCGCGGTCGCCGCCGACCGGCACTCCGCGCAGCACTACCTGCTGCTGAGCGTGCACCACCTCATCGAGGACGCGACGTCCCTGCGGCTCATCCTCGACGAGCTGACGGTCCACATGGCCGGCCGTCCGGAGCGGCTGGCCCCGCCCCCGGCCTACCGCGACTTCGTCGGCCACACCCTGCACCAGCTGGCCTCCAAGGACGCGGAGGCTTTCTTCCGTCAGGAGCTGGGCGACGTCACCGAGCCGACCACACCGTTCCAGCTGGTGGACGTGCACGGCGACGGCAGCCGGGTCCGCGATCTGCGCCGCTCGCTCCCGGCCGGACTGACACGCGACCTGCGCCAGCAGGCCCGACGCCTGCGCACCAGCCCCGCCGGCCTCTTCCACGCCGCGTGGGCCCTGGTGACCGCGGCCACCAGCGGGCGCGACGACGTGGTGTTCGGCACTGTCCTGTCCGGACGCCTTCAGGGCGTCCCCGGCGTCGAGCGGATGCTGGGCAACTTCATCAACACCCTGCCCCTGCGGGTACGGCTGCGCGACCGCAGCGTCCAGGAGCTGGTGTCCGACGTCGACGCCGCCCTGAAGGAACTGATCTCCTACGAGCAGAGCGCGCTCACCCTGGCCCAGCGGTCCAGCGGTCTGGACAGCGACGCCACCCTGTTCAGTTCGATGATCAACTACCGGTACTTCGAGCCCCGCCAGGGCGACGAGGGCCCGGCCACCCTGGAGGACCTGGGCATCCGCTGGCTGGGATCCCTGGACCGCACCAACTACCCGGTCGGTGTTTCGGTCGACGACACCGGGACCGAACTCTCCCTGAACGCGCAGGTCGACGCCACCCTCTCGCCGGACGCGGTACTGGGATACGTGGAAGCCGCGCTGTCCGGGATCGTCGCCGCGCTGGCCGACGACGGCGGGGCCGGCACCCGGGCGCTCGACATCGACGTCGTCCCGCCCGCGGAGCGCCACCGTCTGCTGACCGAGTGGAACGACACCGCCAAGCCCTACCCCGACGACCACTGCCTGTTCGAGCTCTTCGAGGAGCAGGTGCGCGAGCGGCCGGACGCCGTCGCCGTCGAGTACGGCGACCAGCGTCTGACGTACGCGCAGACCAACGCCCGCGCCAACCGCGTCGCCCACTACCTGCGGGAACAGGGCGTGGGCCCGGACACCCTCGTCGGCCTGTGCGCACAGCGCTCGCCGGAGATGGTGATCGGGCTGCTCGGCATCCTCAAGGCGGGCGGGGCCTACGTCCCCATCGACCCGGGCTACCCCCAGGAGCGCATACGCACCCTGGTCACCGGCTCCGGTGTGGGCATCGTCCTCAGCCAGTCGACCCAGCCGGACTCACTCCTCGAAGGCGCCGCGGACGGCGTCCGCCCCCAGGTCGTCCACCTGGACACCGGAGAACGCGCCGAGGACCGCGCCCAGGTGCTCGCCGGCCGGCCGGAGAGCGACCTGACCCGGGCGGAGCTGGGGCTCACCCCCGACCACCTCGCCTACGTCATCTTCACCTCGGGTTCCACCGGGGTCCCCAAGGGTGTCCTCGTGGAGCAGCGCGGCGTCGTCCGCCTGGTGCGCAACCCCGACTACTTTCCGACCACCTCCGCCACCGTCATGCTCCACCACTCGTCGATCTCGTTCGACGTCGGCTCGCAGGAGGTCCTCGGCCCCCTGCTGTCCGGCGGCCGACTGGTCCTGCACGACGGCGACTCCAAGGACGTCGGCCGGCTGCTCGACCGGGTGGAGCGCTCGGGCGTCACCATGATGGCCCTGTCGGCGGCCTTCCTCCCGGCCTTCGCGGAGGCCGCGCAGGAGCGGCGCCTGCCGCTGGAGTATCTGGGCGTGGGCGGCGAGGCGTTCTCCGCGAAGGACGTACGCCGGCTCCACCGGGCGCACCCCGGGCTGACCGTCGTCAACGCCTACGGCCCCACCGAGAACAGCATCGCCTCCACCTGCCACGTCATCCCCCGGGACATCGCCGAGGACGCCGTCGTCCCGATCGGCAGGCCCATCGCCCGGTCCACCGCGTATGTGCTCGACGAGGGCCTGCGGCCGGTGCCGTGCGGTGTCGTCGGGGAACTGTGCGTGGGCGGCACCGGCGTGGCACGCGGCTATCTCGACAACCCGGAGCTCACCGGGGACCGTTTCGTCGCCGACCCCTTCGCCGACGAGCCCGGCGCCCGGCTGTACCGCACGGGCGACCTGGCCCGATGGCTGCCCGACGGCACCCTGGAGTTCATCGGCCGTGCCGACGACCAGGTGAAGGTGCGGGGCTTCCGCGTCGAGCTGGGCGAGATCGAGAACGCACTGCTGTCCCACCCCTCCGTACGGAGCACCGTCGTCACCACCCAGGCCGCGGGCGAGACCAAGAGGCTCGTCGCGTACGTACGGCCCACGGCGGAATGGCTCGACGCCACCGCCCGGGACCAGAACGCCGAACGCCTCGAGCAGTGGCAGGAGCTCTTCGAGGACCAGTACTCCGGCCCGGCCGAGGACGAGGCCACCGACGAACCCAGCCTGATCGGCTGGAACAGCAGCTACACCGGGGAGCCCGTCCCCGAGGCCGAGATGGGGGAGTGGATCGACGGCACGGTCCGGCAGATCGAAGCGTTCCGGCCCCGGCGCCTGCTGGAGGTCGGCTGCGGAACCGGGCTCCTCCTCTTCCGCTACGCCGAAGCCTGCGAAGCGGTGCACGCGTTCGACATCTCCGCCTCGGCCCTGGCCGGGGTCCGTCGCGGGGCGGACCGCCGCGGCTGGTCCCACATCACCCTCGGCCAGGGTGACGCCCGGTCCGTGACCGTGCCTCCGGGGACGGAGAAGTTCGACACCGTCGTCGTCAACTCCGTCGTCCAGTACTTCCCGAACCGGCTGTACCTGGAGGAGGTGATCGAGCGCCTGCTCCCCCTCGTCGCGGACGGCGGCCGGATCATGATCGGGGACGTCAGGAACCTCGATCTGTTCTCCGCCCACGTCGGTGCCGTGGAACGCAGCCGGCTGCCCGTGCGCACCTCCGTCGGCGCGCTCGCCCGACAGGTACAGCGCCGCCGCCAGCAGGAGACCGAGCTGCTGGTCAGCCCCAGTTACTTCGCCGGGCTCACCGACCGCTTCCCGCAGATCGGCTCCGTCGACCTCACGGTCAAGCGCGGACTGGGCGGCAACGAGATGCTCAGTTACCGCTACGACGTCGTCCTGACCAAGGGCGCCGCCGCGCCGCCCGAGGACCTGCCGTGGCTGACCGCCACCACCCCCGATGAGCTGCGCACCCTCCTGGAGGAGGGCGGACACCGCCGCTTCGGTGTCACCGGACTGGTCAACCCGAAGGTCGCCGACGACGTCCGCGTCAGCCAGGGCCTGACCCGCTGGCCCGCCCGGACGCAGGTGGAGCCCCTCGCCGGCGCCTCACGCCTCTCCGACGACGCCGCCGCGCAGGTGCGGGAGCTCGAAGCCGTACTCCGGTACGCCGAGGAACTCGGCCACCACGTCGCGGTGACCTGGTCCCAGGACCGGCTGGACGGCCTCGACGTGATCCTCGCCAAGGGGGAGCCGCCCCGTGCGCGGGCCCGTGAGGACTACCGCCGGTCGTACCTGGCGAACGTCCCGCAGATCGCCCGCACCGGCCAGGAGATGACCAGGACGCTCAAGGAGCACCTGTCCGGCAAGGTGCCCGAGTACATGGTGCCCAGCGTCTTCGTGGCACTCGAAGAGCTGCCCCTGACCCCCAACGGCAAGGTCGACAAGCAGGCGCTCCCCACGCCCGACGAGGCCGACGTGCACAAGGAGGTGTACGTCGCACCGCGCAGCGCCACCGAGCTCGTCCTGTGCCGGCTGGTCCAGGACGTCCTCGGGCTGGAGCGGGTCGGCCTCCAGGACGGCTTCTTCGACCTGGGCGGTCACTCGCTCCTCGCCACCCGTCTCACCATCCGGGTGAAGCAGGGGACCGGCAAGGAGCTGCCGCTCCAGACGATCCTCTCCGGCGCCACCATCGGCGAGATGGCCGAGGCACTGGACGCCGCGCCGAGCGCCGCCCCGGCGCAGAGCGTCCCGCTGCTGCCCGTCACCGACGGAGCCGAGGCGGTCCCGCTCGCGTTCCAGCAGAGCGAACTGTGGTTCCTCAACCCGCGCGAGCACCTGGGATCGGCGTACGACAACGTACAGATGGCCTACCGGATCATCGGCAGGCTGGACCGCCGGGCCTACGCGGGCGCGTTCGAGGCGCTCGTCGCCCGCCACGCGATCCTGCGCACCAGCTACGTGCGGTGCGGTGACTCCCTCACCCAGCGCGTGAACGACGTGTCCGGCTTCTCCGTGGCCTTCGAGGAGGTCGGCGGTGACGGCGCGGTCGCCGACCTGCTGCGGGCCGAGCGGGTACGGCCGTTCGCCCCGGACGACCTGCACATGCTGCGCGTCCACATCCTGACCCTGTCGGAGTACGAGCACGTCGCCGTGGTGACCCGGCCGTGGGGCATCTTCGACGGCTGGTCGACCGGCATCTTCGTGGCCGAACTGAACACCGCCTACCGGGCACTGAGCCGGGGGGAGGAGCCGTCCCTGCCGGAACTGCCCGTGCAGTACCCCGACTTCGCCCACTGGCAGCGCCGCGCCGTGGACGAGGCGGCCCGCGAGGGGCAGAAGGCGTACTGGCGCTCCCAGCTTGCCGCACTGCCGTCGTGCGCGTCGCTGCGCACCGACTACCGGCGGCCCCCGGTCAAGTCGTACCAGGGGGCGTCGGTCGAGCTGAAGGTCCCCTCGGAGGTGCTCGGGCAGCTCCACCGCTTCAGCCAGGAGCAGGGCGGCACGCTCTACATGACGCTCCTGTCGGCGTACGCGGCGCTGCTCGGCGCGTACACACCGGACCGCGAACTCGCGATCGGTTCCCCGGTCACCAACCGGCCCCTGCCGGAACTGGAACGGCTCGTCGGCTACTTCATCAACGTACTGGTGATGCGGCTCGACGTGACCGCCGACCAGGGCTTCGGCGAACTGCTGGGACAGGCCAAGCGGGTCACGGCCGCGGCCCACGAGCACAAGGACGTTCCCTTCGCCGACCTGGTCCGGGAGCTCGCACCGAAGCCCGATCCCGCGCACTCCCCGCTGTTCCAGGTCATGTTCAACCTGGTGCCGGCGGCCGGACCCGCACCGCGGGACGAGGAGGCCGGGCACCTGGCGTTCGTGCCGCTGCGGACCGACAGCGGGGTGGCGAAGTTCGACCTCAACCTCGTCGTCCGGGAGACGCCCGCGGGACTGCACGGATACCTGGAGTACAGCACCGACCTGTTCGCCAGGAAGACGATTGAGGAAATGGCGGCCACCTATGAGAGGTTGCTGCTCAAGATCGTGACGAATCCCGGGGCGAGCATTTCGCAGCTGCGTGAAGCGGCGGCGGACGGCTCTCTCGGATAGGCCCCACGCCCCCCACCCACCGCTGTCTGCCGTATTTCGCAGAATGATGGAGCGCACATGACCAAGGAAGAAATCTTTCCGCTGATCACCGAGGCGATTCGTGAGATCCTCCCCGAACTCACGGACCACACCTTCCAGGATTCGGATTCCCTGGAGGATCTCGGCGCGAACTCGATGGACCGCGCGGAGATAGTGATGACCGTGCTGGAGGAAATGGATCTGGAGATACCGTTGGTCGACACCTACGGCCCGCGGAATCTGGGCGAACTCGCCGAGCGGCTGAGCGAAATAGCAGCGGTCAGGGCCGGGTGACGTGAGGGGCTCCGCCGGCAACACCGCCACCGCAGACAGCGCAGACAGCGCAGACAGCACCGGCATCGCTGTTACCGCTGACCACACCGGTACCGCCGGCCTCGAACTCGTGGTCACCGGGCTGGGCGTCACCACCGCCATCGGCCAGGGCAAGGACGCCTTCGCCCGGGGGCTGTTCGCAGGGAACCACGGGTTCGCGGTCATGGACCGCCCCGGCCGGCAGCTCGGCACCCGGTTCGTGGGGGCCGAGATACCGAGGCTGGAACCCACCACCCGGCTGGCCGCGCGGGACCTGCGTACCGTCTCCCTCACCGGACAGGTCGCCCTGGCCACGCTCGAAGAGGCATGGACCGAGGCCCGGCTGGACGAGTTCGACCCCGAACGGATCGGCCTCGTCATCGGAGGCAGCAACCTCCAGCAGCGGGAGCTGGTCCTGGCGCACGACCGGCACCGGGCCAAGCCGCGCTTCCTGCGGCCCAGCTACGGCATGTCCTTCCTGGACACCGACCTGTGCGGACTGTGCACCACCGCGTTCTCCGTTCGCGGCTTCGCCCACACCGTGGGCGGCGCCTCGGCGAGCGGCCAGCTCGCGATCATCGAGGCGGCGGAGGCGGTCGCCTCCGGCCGGGTCGACGTCTGCATCGCCGTGGGCGCGCTGGCGGACCTGTCGTACTGGGAGCTGCTGGGGCTCCAGTCGATGGGTGCCATGGCGTCCGAGGAGAGCGCGCACGCCCCCGGCCTCGCCTGCCGGCCCTTCGACCGGCAGCGGGCCGGCTTCGTCTTCGGCGAGGCGTGCGGCGCGCTGGTCATCGAGCGCCGGGGCGCCCGGCCGGGTCAGGAGGACACCCCCTACGCGCGGCTCAGCGGCTGGTCGGTGCAGCTGGACGGCAACCGCAATCCCAATCCCTCCCTGGACGGCGAGACCCGGGCGATCCGCCAGGCCCTCGACCGGGCCGGGCTGACCGCCGGCGCCATCGACTACGTCAACCCCCACGGCACCGCCTCCCACGTCGGAGACGAGACCGAGGTGGCGGCGCTGCGGGCCTGCGGCCTCACGCATGCCGCGATCAACGCCACGAAGTCGATCACCGGTCACGGCCTGACGGCGGCCGGAGCCGTCGAGGCGGTCGCCGCGCTCCTCCAGATGAAGCACGGACGACTGCACCCGACCCGCAATCTCACCGACCCGATCGACGCGTCCCTGTGCTGGGTGCGCGACGAGGCCGTCGAGACCGAGGTGCGCCACTGCCTGAGCCTGAGCATGGGCTTCGGCGGCATCAACACCGCACTGTGCATGAGCACATGCGACTCATAGAGAGCAGATGGACGTAAGCCATGTCCCGCGTCGGTATCGAAGCGATGAACGTGTTCGGCGGCTCGGCCGTGCTGGACGTCATGCAGCTGGCGAAACACCGGGAGCTCGACCTCCCGAGACTGAACAACCTGCTGATGAAGGAGAAGACCGTCGCGCTGCCCTTCGAGGACCCGGTGACCTTCGGGGCCAACGCGGCCAGGCCGATCCTCGACCGGATGAGCGCGGCGGAGAAGGACAGCATCGAGCTGCTGATCACCTGCACGGAGTCCGGCTTCGACTTCTCGAAGTCGGCCAGCACCTATCTGCACGACCAGCTCGGGCTGAGCCGCAACTGCCGGATGTTCGAGCTGAAGCAGGCATGCTACGCCGGCACGGCCGGGCTCCAGATGGCCTGCAACTTCATCCTGTCGGGCACCTCGCCGGGCGCGAAGGCCCTGGTGATCGCGACGGACATCTCGCGCTACATCCTTGAGGACGGCGACGACGCGGCAGCGCAGGACTGGGCCTACGCGGAGCCGAGCGGCGGCGCGGGCGCGGTGGCCATGCTGGTCAGCGACACCCCGCACGTCTTCCAGCTCGACGTCGGCGCCAGTGGCTACTACGGCTACGAGGTCATGGACACCTGCCGCCCGGCGCCGGACAGCGAGGCGGGCGACGTGGACCTGTCCCTGATGTCGTACCTGGACTGCTGCGAGAAGGCGTACCTGGCGTACGAGGGCAAGGTGGAGGGCGCCGACTACCGCGACTCCTTCCAGTACCTCGCCTTCCACACCCCCTTCGGAGGCATGGTCAAGGGCGCCCACCGCACGATGATGCGCAAGGTCGCCAAGGCCAGGGGCGCCGAGATCGCCGAGGACTTCGAACGGCGCGTCATGCCCGGCCTGACCTACTGCCGGCGCGTCGGGAACATCATGGGCGCGACCGTCTTCCTCTCCCTGGCCGGCACCGTCTGCAACGGCCGCTTCGACACACCCCAGCGCCTCGGCCTGTTCTCGTACGGATCCGGCTGCTGCTCCGAGTTCTACAGCGGCGTCGTGACCCCCGACGGCGCGGCGCGGCTGAGGGACATGGGCATCGAGGACCACCTGGACAGCCGCTACCAGCTGTCCCTCGACGAGTACGACGCGCTCCTGCGGGAGAGCGAGTTCGTCCGGGTCGGCACCCGCAACACCGTCGTGAACCAGGAGTACGTCCCCCGCACCCGGCGCGGCACGGGGTCGGCCCCGCGCCTCGTACTGAAGGCGATCAAGGAGTTCCACCGGGAGTACGCATGGATCGACTGACGTACTCCACCCTGCGGCTGCGCGAAGAGGGCGGTGTGCTGTTCGCGCGCATCCACCGGCCGGAGGCGGGCAACGCCATCAACGCCGACCTCGTGCACGAACTGAACGACGTCTTCACCAGGGCGTCGGCCTCCCCGGCCGTCACCGTCGTCGTCCTTGAAGGACTGCCCGAGGTGTTCTGCTTCGGTGCGGACTTCCACGCGATCAGCGACGCGGCGCGCCAGGGCCAGGACACGGCGTTCGACCCCGAGCACATGTTCGAGCTCTTCCGGCGGATGGCGTACGGGGACGTCCTCACCATCGCCCACGTCCGGGGCAGGGCGAACGCGGGCGGAGTCGGCCTGGTGGCGGCGAGCGATGTGGTGATCGCCGACGAAAGCGCGTCGTTCAGCCTCTCCGAGCTGCTGTTCGGGCTGATACCGGCGGTCGTCCTGCCGTACCTGATCCGCCGGACCGGCTTCCAGCGCGCCCATTACCTTGCCGCTACGACCCAGACCATCGACGCCCGGCAGGCACACGAATGGGGGCTGGTCGACGCCCTCGGCGCGGACAGCCACGCGCTGGTGCGCCGCCATCTGCAACGCCTGGGCCGCCTCTCCAAGAAGGGCGTCGGGCGCTACAAGGCGTACCTGCGGGAACTGTCCCCGATCCCCGAGCACACCAAGGGCGTCGCACTGGCCACCAATCGCGAGGTGTTCGCGGACCCCGACAACGTGCGGGCGATCCGGCGTTACGCGGAGCGTGGCGTCTTCCCCTGGGAGGACACCGCCACGGCCGGCCTGCCTGCCGCATCTTCGGACACCACCGCGGCCCTCCCGCCCGCCCCGCCCGGCCCGCGGACCCCACCGACCGAGGACACCGTGGAACCACACCACCACCCCACCGAACGGTTCACCGTCCCGCCCCAGGCTCTCGGCAACCCCCGATTCCGCGAGGCCCACGGCATCGACTACAACTACGCCGCGGGCGCGATGTACAAGGGCATCGCCTCGGTCGAACTCGTCACCGCCCTCGGCAACGCCGGAATGCTGGGCTTCTTCGGCACCGGCGGACTGGCCCCGGACGTCATCGACGAGGCGATCACACGGATCAAACGGGACCTGCGCCCCGGCCGCGCCTACGGCATGAACCTGCTCAGCAACCCGCAGGAGCCCGAGCTGGAAATGCGTACCGTGGAGCTCTACCTGCGCCACGAGGTCCGCTCCGTCGAGGCGTCGGCCTACGTCCGGCCGACCCTCCCGCTCGTGCGCTACCGGCTGGCGGGACTCGGCACGGACGGCGACGGCGGGATACGGCAGGACCACCACATCGTCGCGAAGGTGTCGCGTACCGAGGTCGCGGAGCGGTTCCTGCGCCCGGCACCGGCGGAACTGGTCCGCCAACTGCTCGACCGCGGCCTGATCACCCCCGAGCAGGCGGAGCTCGGCGCGCGCGTCCCGCTCGCCCAGGACCTCTGCGTGGAGGCCGACTCGGCAGGCCACACCGACGGCGGCAACGCCTATGTGCTGATGCCCGTGATGCGCGCCCTGCGCGACCGGGTGAGCCGCGAGGAGGCATACCCCCACGAGGCCGAGGTCCGCGTCGGGGCGGCGGGCGGCATCGGCTCCCCGGAGGCGGCGCTCGCGGCGTTCACCCTGGGCGCCGAGTTCATCGTGACCGGCTCCATCAACCAGTGCACGGTGGAGGCCGGCACCAGCGACGCCGTCAAGGACATCCTCCAGGACCTCGGCGCCCACGACACGGACTACGCCCCCGCCGGCGACATGTTCGAGGTCGGTGCCAGGGTGCAGGCGGTGAGGAAGGGGACCTTCTTCCCGGCCCGTGCCCAGAAGCTGTACGAGTTGTACCTGCGGCACGACGCGATCGAGGAGCTCGACGCCCGGACCCGGGCCACGCTGGAGGACAAGTACTTCAAGCGTTCGGTCGACGAGGTGTGGGAGGAGACCCGCGCCCATCTGGCCCGGCGCTTCCCGGACCGGCTCGCGGAGGCCGAGCGCAACCCCAAGCAGAGGATGGCGCTCATCTTCCGCTGGTACTTCGTCCACTCCACCCGGCTGGCCATGAGCGGCAGCACCACCCAGCGGGTCGACTACCAGATCCACTGCGGCCCCGCGATGGGCGCCTTCAACAGCTGGGTGAAGGGCACCGACCTGGAACCCTGGCGCAGCCGCAGAGCCGACGTCATCGCGGAGCGACTGCTGCGGGAGACCGCCGCACTGCTCGGCCGGCGTCTCGGCGAGTACGCCGCGCACGGCACACACGCCGCCCCCGCCCCCCACGGCGAACCAGTAATCCCCCGCGACAACGGCTGAGTGATCACATGAAATCGGTGTACGTATTCCCCGGGCAGGGCTCGCAGCGCAAGGGCATGGGAGAGGGGCTGTTCGAGAAGTTCCCCGACCTGGTGGCGCAGGCGGACGACATCCTCGGCTACTCGCTCCGGGAACTGTGCCTCCACGACCCCGACCGGGTGCTGGGCAGGACGGAGTACACCCAGCCCGCCCTCTACGCGGTCAGCGCCCTCCAGTACCTGGACCGCGTCGCTTCCGGCGGGGAGCTGCCGGCCGTCGTGGCCGGACACAGCCTGGGGGAGTACTGCGCCCTGTTCGCCGCCGGTGCCTTCGACTTCGCCACCGGACTCGACCTGGTGCGCAAGCGCGGCGAGTTGATGAGCCGGGCCCCCAAGGGCGCGATGGCCGCCGTGGTGAACCTGGACCAGGAGCGGGTGGCCGAAATCCTGGCCGGTCTGCCCTACCGCGGCATCGACATCGCCAACATCAACTCACGTCAGCAGTGCATCCTCTCCGGCGCCTACGACGAAGTCCTCGCACCCGAGGTCCGCGCCGTCTACACGGAGGCCGGGGCCGCCTTCATCCCCCTCAACGTGAGTGCGGCCTTCCACTCGCGCTGCATGACCGAGGTGCGGGACGAGTTCGCCCGCTACCTCTCCGGATTCCGGCTCGGTGCGCTCACGATCCCCGTGATCGCCAACCTCACGGCCCGGCCGTACCCCACCACCGGTTACGCGGACCTGCTCGTCCAGCAGATATCGAGCCCCGTCAAGTGGTACGAGTCGGTCTCCTGGCTGATGGGCCAGGGGCACCGGGACTTCCACGAGATCGGCCCGGGCAACGTACTGACCAAGCTCACCGACAAGATCCGCCAGGAGCCCCTCGGGTTCGACGAGACCCCGCCCGCCCCGCGCCGGACGAGGCAGCGGCCCGAAGTCGTCTTCATGTACGGGGGACAGGGCACCCAGTACCACCGGATGGGGCAGCAGCTGTACGACGCGCATCCGGTGTTCCGGGACGCCATGGACCGGTGCAGCGCGCTGTACGAGGCGGCCAACGGCACCTCACTGGTGGCCGCGATCCACGACACCTCCCGACGGGGCCAGGACTTCGACGACATCCTGCAGACCCACGCCGCCCTCTACAGCATCGGATGGAGCCTGACCGAGGCCCTGCGCGACGAGGGCTTCCACCCCGACGCGGTGCTCGGCCACAGCCTGGGCGAGTACATCGCCGCGACCGTCGCCGGGGTGATGTCCTTCGAGGACGGCCTGGACCTCGTCATGAAGCAGGCCCACCTGCTGAAGTCACGCTGCCGCCCCGGCGGCATGCTCAGCGTCCTCGCCCCACCGGACCTCTACCGGCGGCGGCGTGACCTGTTCGGCGGCCTGTCACTCGCGGGCGTCAACTACACGGGGGAGTCCACGGGCAACTTCGTCGTCAGCGGCGAGAGCGAGCGGATCACCGAGGCGCGCGCCGCGCTGGACGAGGAGGGGGTGATCGCCGTCGGACTGCCCGTCCGGTACGCGTTCCACTCCGGCCTCCTCGACGACGTCCGCCACGAGTGCCGCGGCCTCGGCCGGGCCGTGCCGGTCGGCCGGCCGCAGCTGCCGGTCTACTCCTGCGCCTACGCGGGGGAGTTGGAGAGCGATTCGCTGGAGAACTGGGACACCTACGTCTGGGACGTGATCCGTGGCCGGGTGCGCTTCGACGAGCTGATGGCCACCTCGTTCCGCGCCCCGCGCCACCACTACTTCGTGGACCTCAGCGCCAGCGGCTCCTTCGCCAACTTCCTGAAGCACGGCTACGGACCCGACCACCGAGGTGCGTTCGCGATCAACCAGTTCGGGAACAACACCGCGTCGATGGCCAGACTGCGCGAGGGACTGCTCTCCGTCACCCGGGAGGACGCCCCGGCTCTGGTGTGAGGCGGCACCGCGAAAGGGCTCACCGGACGACCCGGTGAGCCCTTTCGCGGTATCCGCCCGGAGGACGGACTCAGCCGACCGACACCGGCAGCGAGGCCGGACCGCGCACGTTGATACGGCCGTTCCACGTCGCATCACCGTCGAGGTCCAGCTTCGGGAACCGCCGCAGCATCCGCTCGAAGGTGATGCTCGCCTCCAGCCGGGCCAGCGAAGCCCCCAGGCAGTGGTGCGAACCGGAACCGAACGAGACGTGCCCCCGGGCACCCTCCCGGTCCAGGCGCAGGGTGTCCGCGTCCGGACCCCAGTGCAGCTCGTCCCGGTTCGCCGAGGCCAGACCCGCGATCACGAACGAACCGGCCGGGATCTCGACCCCACTGAGCACGGTGGGCTCGACGGTGATGCGCCGGCTCGACTGGAGCGGGCTGTCGTAACGGAGCAGCTCGTCGACCGCGTTCGTCATCAAGGAGGCGTCCGAGCGCAGCGCGGCGAGCTGGTCGGGGTGGCGCAGCAGCGCCAGCGTGCCGCCGGCGAGCAGATTCACGGTCGTCTCGTGACCCGCGATGTAGAGCAGCAGGATCTGAGCGACCAGTTCGTCGTCGCTGAGCGCGTCGCCGTCCTCCTCCGCCTCGATCAGAGCCGTCATCAGATCGTCGGAGGGATTGCGGCGCTTCCAGGCGATCATCTCGGCGGTGATCCCGGCGAGTTCCTCGTCCGCCGCCTCGATCGCCTGCATCAGGCCCGGGTCCGCGACCGGTTCGAGGGAGCGGACCATCGTGCCGCTCAGCTCGCGGATCCGCGCGTGGTCGGTGGACGGCGCGCCCAGCATTTCCGCGATCACGGTGAACGGCAGCGGAGAGGCGAGTGCGGGAACCAGGTCAGCCCGGCCCTCGTCGGCGATCCGGTCCAGCATCTCGTCGACGAGTTCGCCGATGCGCGGCGCGAGCGCCTGGATCGACTTCGGCGTGAAGGCCTTCTGCACCAGCTTGCGCAGCCGCGTGTGGTCCGGCGCGTCCCGGTCGATCATCGAGAAGCCGTCGATGAGCGGGGTCTTGCGCGACTCGTCCTTCTGCCGCAGGTTGACCATCGCACCCGAGGTGACGTTGCGCAGTTCGACCGACGCACCGGAACGCAGGAGCGCCGACACGTCCTCGTACCGGGTGATGACCCAGAACCCCATCGGGTGGGCGTAGACCGGAGCGATTTCCCGCAGCAGGGCGTACTGCGGATAGGGGTTGTCGGTGAACCCCTCGGCAAATGGATTGAACAGTGGTATCTGTTCGCTCGGGAGAGCGTCCCCGGGCATCTCTGCTCCTCGTTCGTCGCACGATGTGCATCAGTTGACGCCGAGCCAGACTAATGCGCCACCTGGTCCGGCCGTACCCGGGGCGGCGGGCGCACCCGGCCACGGCCGCGTGGGGTGGCCGAGCGGGGGGACGGGGAGTGCTCCCGGGGGACGCGGTCCCGGCCCGGTGCACGAAGGAGACCGGCCCCCCCCACGAAGCCGTGCCGGTGGTCCTGGCTCTACGCGGCCCAGTGCCCGGGCCGCTGGAGCGCCGCCGGGATCCTGGTCGCCCGGTCACCCCGGGCGGCGTTCAGCTGCGGCTGCGTGAGGAACAGGGCCCCTGTCAGATCCGCCCCGCACAGGTTCGCGTCCCGCAGGTCCGCACCGATGAGGTCCGCCTCCCGCAGGTCCGCGCCGGACAGGTCGGCGGCGATCAGGTAGGCGCCGCGCATACTGGCGCCGCGCAGCTTGGCGTTCCGCATGCGCTTGCCCATGAGGTCGGCGCCCCGGTGGTCCTTCTTGCGGCCGGGCACTTCGGCGCGGGCGAGCTCGCTGGCCCGCAGCAGCAGCGCGTTCACTTCCCCGCGCAACGCCGTCACGTCGACGGCGAGCAGCGACTCGGCCGTGTCCCGGGTCATCGCGTCGATCCGGTCGTGGGCGCGACGCAGATCACGGTGGACGGGCCGGGCGGCCGGGAGGTCCATGGCCTCGGCGATGTACCGCAGCAGCTCGTGCAAGTGCCGCATGACCGGGAAGACCTCGTACATCGTGCGGGCCGAAGCCGGCTCCTCGCGCCAGCTGCGGCCCTCGAAAGTCACCTGGGAGACCTTCTGCCCGGCCCCGAAGCAGTCGAAGACCGTGCAGCCGTTGTAACCGCTGTCTCGCAGCCGCTCGTGGATACCGCAGCGGAAGTCCTGCTGGAGGTTGCTGCACGGGGTACCGGCGGCCTTGTTCGCGGCGAAGTCCGCCGAGCGGGAGAAGGGCAGCGCCACGCAGCACAGGCCGAAGCAGTTCCCGCAGTCGGCCTGCAGGTCGGGGTTGGCGGCGTTCGGGGTGTGCTGGGACAAGGCGGTTGCTCTCCTGGTGAGGCGGGGCGGTGGACCACTACTGAACCCCCTGCGATGTCCGGCCCTGTGCGCGGGGGAAGGCAGCCTCCCATCCTATCCGGTCCCGTGCGCCGCTACCACTTGCCTCCCGCCGGCCCGCGCCCGCCTCCGGGGGGACGGGCGCGATACCCGCCTGGCTCGCCCGAGAACACGGCAGGAAGTGCCCTCCGGCCTGCGCCTTTGCTCGGACGGGGGCGGCCCGGGGCCCGGGGCGCGTAGTGGCGAGCAGTACGGACGAGGACGGTGGGCCGCGCGCCGCGCGCCGCCAGCACGTCCCGCCCCGCCAGGACGTTCCTGCCGTATCCACGCCCCAGGGACGGCGAGACGCGCTCACCGCCCGCCGCCGGCGATCAGCCCGTTCGCCGGTGCCATGGGGCGGCCGCCATGGTCCTTGCCCTGCCGCGTCGCTGCCCGCCGCCGCAGGCGCTGACCGTTCGGCGCCCGCCGCCCGGGAGCGGTGGTTCGAGGTGTCCGTGCCCGCCGAGCCGGCAGGCGGTTTTCCCGCGCCGTCCGATGGCGCGCAGGCGTTGTTCCGCGGCTTCCCGCACTTTTGGCGTGGTGCCCAGAAGCAGCTCATCGCCGGTTCGCAGAACCGTCTGCGCGCGAGGGCCCGGCGCATCCGGCCACTCTGGGCGCGCGGCGCCCGCGCAGCCGGACTGGCCGACTGGCCGCGAAACCACCGCCGGCCCGCATCGGCAGTGCCGGTGAGTTCGCGATGGCACAGGGCAGACGCACCGGTCCAGGCAGGCGGCTCACGACACGTGGTCGATCTCGCTACCGGGCCGGAGGGTGCTTGCGCCTGGGATCCAACCGGTAGTCGGGACAGTCGCGGTTCTGACATGCACCCGGGCCCCACACGGGAACGAACACCCCGAGGGTCTTGTGGCGGTGGACCGCGGCCGGTACGGACTGCTGGCAGGTCGGACACACGTATGTGTCAACCTTGCGCTTCATCTTGACCATTTCTTTACTATATGCCCGAAATGCCCTACCCGGAAGTGGTCGGCTTCTTGACCGACTCGCGCGCGAAGGCGCTTCACCGTCCCGATCTGGTGAACCGGTGGGTGGCACAGGGGCATCCACCGCAGGTGGTGCGCAGCGCGCCTCGGCCTGCTCGTTGGCCGCGGAGACGTCACTCCGCCCGTCAGCCGGTTCCGGAAGGTGGATGGGGGCCGGCCTTGTGAGGCTGAGCACCACGGAGCCTGTCAGGACGATGACGATGACCGCGAGGCTGATCGGTGAGGGGATCTCAGGGATGCTGGGACTGATCATCTTGTGGGACGCCTGGAGGATGAGCTTGCCGCCGATGAAGGCGAGGATGATCGCCAGGCCCTTGCTCAGGTAGTGGAAGCGGTCCAGCAGCCCCGCGAGCATGAAGTACAGCGCCCGCAGTCCGAGGATGGCGAACGCGTTGCTGGTGTAGACGATGAACGCGTCGTCGCTGACCGCGAGGACGGCCGGCACACTGTCGACGGCGAAGATCAGGTCGGCGGCCTCGATCGCCGCGACCACCGCGAGCAACGGGGTCGCTGTCCGTTTGCCGGCCTCCCTGACGAAGAACTTCGCCCCGGCGTACTCGTCCCGGACCGGGATGATCTTGCGGAGCATCCGTACGGCGAAGCTCTTGCCCGGGTCGAAGCTGTCCTCCTCGTCCTTGAGGAGTTTGTAGGTGCTGTAGAACAGGACCGCTGCGAAGCCGAACAGCACCGCGGTGAAGCGGCTGACCACGGCGACGCCGAGGGAGAGGAAGATGCCGCGGAAGACCAGGGCGCCGATGACGCCGAAGAACAGCACCCGGTGCTGGTACGCGCGGGGCACCTTGAAGTAAGCGAAGATCACGGCGAAGACGAAGAGATTGTCGACCGACAGGCTCTTCTCCAGCAGCCAGGCCGTCGTGTACTCGGTACCCGCCGTCGTACCAAGAACGACGAAAACGACGGCGCCGAAGATCAGGGCGAGGCCCACCCACAGGCCGCTCCAGGCGGCGGCCTCCTTGAAACCGATGACGTGCGCGGTGCGGTGGGACAGCAGATCCACCGCCAGCGACACCACCACGGTCGCGGCGAAAGCCCCCCACAGCCACAACGGGACCTCAAGCACACCGAACACCCTCATCATGGGCCGCTCGTGAACGGCGGCCCGTATATCGAAGTGTGCGGCATTACGCTTTCGGGGGCACGCGGAGCGGGGCTCGGCGCCATGAAGGGTCACCCCGGCGCAAAGCGCGTCGACGCGGTCGTGGCCGGACGCGGGGGCCCACAGGGCGTAGCGGATGCCAGAGGCGCTCACCACGCCGAGTTCCCCGCCACGACCACAGCCCGCGGCTAGCGTCGGCAGGCGGAGAACGCTGCCCGCCGGCCGCCCGGGCCTCCCCTCGGCCGCCAGGTCACAGCGAATCTACCGGCGACGGCCCACCTCCCGCCGGAGCGCCCGGCGGGACCGGAACCACCGCCTCGGGTGGGATGGGGCCGACCGGATTCGAACCGGCGTCCTCCCACATGCGGTGAAGGCGCGACAACCACTGCGCTACGCCCCATCCACTCGCGATCCTACGGGCTACCCGTGCTCCGCCACTTTCGAATGGTCGAAGGGGACGACGGATCACTCAGTGCGGCCAAGGCAGAGGAGAGCAACCCCCGGGCTCGCGCCCCGTACGAGCGACTCGGCCACGCCGCCTACGGCCGCGAACCCGATGCCTGGGACGAGGAAGGACCTGACGGGTCAATCCGTCGCCACGAGACGATGTGCGTTCTCATGCGAAGGGAACCCCGAGTCCCCGCCCGATGGCAGATGCCCGAGGGGGCAGCCGGGCGGTCGGCTGCCTTCCGTCAGACACCGGCCGGCGCCCGAGCCCCCGTGCGAGTGCTCGTACAAGTGCTGTCGAAAGCACCGGCGCCGCCCCGTGAGGTCCGGGTGCGGGGTTGCCGAGTGTGCCAGCGCAGAGCGGGCTTGGGCGTCGATTCTGGTGCTCGGAGGTCCGGACGAATTCTGAGCGGACACCCGGTTCCTTTCGCCGAAGATGGGGTCGTGCCGTAGCAGGCAGGGGCGGTCACCAGCGAGGATGCCCGTCATGTCCACTGACCACAGCCTCGTTCCCCTCCGCTCGACGCGCCCGGCACCCGTGGTGTTCGGCGCGGGAGCGGCCATCGGCGTTCTGGGCGGGATGATCGGTTTGGGCGGCGCGGAGTTCCGCCTGCCGCTGCTGATCAGCCTCTTCGGGTTCGCCGCGCTGTCGGCCGTCATCTTGAACAAGGCGATGAGCCTGGTCGTGGTCCTGGTCGCGCTGCCCGCCCGGCTGGCAGTGGTCCCGGCCGCCGAGGTCGCCGCACGCTGGCCGGTCGCGGTCAACCTGTTGGCCGGCAGCCTGTTGGGTGCCTGGGCCGGAGCGACCTGGGCAGTACGTATGCGCAGCGCCACCCTCTACAAGGTGCTGGCCGCCCTGATGGTGCTCATGGCCGCAGCCCTGGTGGTCACGCATACGACCGCCCTGGGCGCGCTCGCGCTGCCGCTGTGGGCTCAGGTGTCCGCCGGTGTCGTGACCGGGTTCGGCATCGGGCTGGTCGCGGCAATCATGGGCGTGGCCGGAGGCGAGCTGCTGATCCCAACGATCGTGCTGCTGTTCGGAGAGGACATCAAGAGCGCGGGAAGCCTCTCCCTGCTGGTCTCACTGCCGACCATGCTCGTGGCCTTCGCCCGCTACAGCCGTGACGGCAGCTTCGCGGTGCTGGGCGCGAACCTGCGCTTCACCCTGGTCATGGCCGCAGGCTCCGTCACCGGCGCGGTGCTGGGCGGGCTGCTCCTGGGTGTGTTCCCGGACCTGGTGCTCATCCCCGTGCCGGCCGTGATCCTGCTCGCTTCCGCGGTCAAGCTCGCCCGTCACAACTGACGGTGCCGAGACTCGGAGATCAAGCTCGCCGGAACTTCCCGTACCTCAACTGCCCACACCGGGTAAGGCCGACGGGTTGCCTCCCGTTCTTGTGAACACAGACTCCGGCCCGGGCGGGTGCCTCCCGGAGTCCTGAACAGTCGCTGCCGAAACTCGGGTTGTGGCGATGCATGGGGCCGGGGTACGTGGAGTCGGATTGTTCCGGATGGGCTGTGGGAGATCGCGGAGCCGCTGATCCCGGCGTCGAGAGTGCGGCGGTTCTCGGGTTCTGCTGCGCCTGTCAGCTGTCGTGCCCGGCGGCGCGACGCTGCTTGGCGCGGTGGGCGAGCGCATCGACGATGCGTTGCCATGCCGGTGATGCCTCGGAGATCCGGGAAGAGACCAGCTTCAGATAACCCGGCCGGCTGCTGTCTCGTGCGTGTTTGATCTCCCACGCTTCCAGGTCGTCGATGAGCCGGTCCAGGCGTGGGTCGTACGGATCCCAGTCGACTGATCGATCACAGGCGAGGTACAGGCGCGTCGTCTCGGGGTCGTCGAAGCCGGCGTTCTTGTCCCGTATCCGCTGCGGCACGAGGTGCGGGTCCAGCGCCTGCATCAGGATCCACGAGTCGCGCTCGAGTCGTACCCTCCGTTCGCTGACCCCGAGACTGCGCATCCGGTTCAGGATGGCGACCACCTCGGGAGGCAGGACAAGCCTTTCGCCACTGTCCAGTTCGGCGATCCGGCGGCGGTATTCGGTGAGCTGGTCGATCTTGCGCTGCAATTCCACGTCGATGTCGGTGACGGCCGCGGCGAATTCAGTCGGCTGTGCGTGCAGCAGCGCGTCGATACGGGCCAGCGGCACCCCGGCATCGGCGAGGGTCCTGATCCGGATGAGATCCACCGCCGCTTGCGCGCTGTAGCGGCGGTAGCCGGAGGCGTCGCGCCCGGGCTCGGGCAACAGGCCGACGTGGTGGTAGTGGCGAACGGTGCGCACGGTCACGCCTGCGGTTGCCGCGAGCTGGCTGATCGTGAGCACCGTCCTCCTCGGGTCCTCGTGAGTCGGGCCGAGTCTAGGGGCGGACCCGGTCGACGACGTCGTGGATCGCCTGGACCACGGCATCGGGGCGGTCGAAGCAGAGCCGGTGGTGCGCGGTGTCGGAGAGGATGCGTTGCTCCCCGTGCGAGACCGCGCTCACCAGAGCCGCGTCCATTCTCGTCCTGCCGTCAAGCATCTCTTGCACCGTCCGCTCCGACGTCAGCGCCTGCTGGCCGGGGTCGGTGCCCAACACGGTGAGAGCGACCACCGGGACGTCGGGAACGTTCGGCCCGGCCCGCAGTTCGGTGGCGAGTTCGGCCACCTTGGTGCGCTCGGCGATGCCGACGTGGGTCCATCCCTCACTCACCTTGGCATCGACCAGTGCCTGCCGCACGTGCTCCGGGTAGTCCGCGAGCAACTCGGCCATCATCTCGCGCCGGGCCGGGCGCGTCTGTTCCAGCTGCTCCCGATCAGGCGCCATCCGCTCGACCGCGGCCAGAGCTGCCGCGGGAGGCATGAAGTCGTCCCAGTCGCGGTGGAAGGCGTCCAGCCAGACCAACCCGGCCACGTCCTGCGGGTAGAGCTGCGCGAACCGATGCGCGTAGAAGCCGCCGAGGGAGTGCGGCACCAGAACGTATGGGGCGGCGATGTTCTGGGCGCGCAGCAGCTCACGCAGTTCCGTGGCGACCGCTGCGGCGGTGCGCGGCAGCGGGAGGTGATCGCTGTAGCCCGTGCCGCCGCGGTCGTACACCACGGCGGTGGTGAACCGCGAAACCCCCTGCTGGACACCGAAATAGTCCAGGCCGACCGCGCTGGCGCCCGGCAGGAACACCACGGCCGGTCCGCCGCTGCCCGACCGATGCAGGAAAATGCGGCGGCCGTCGATCTCCTGGAACCCTCCGGTCGGCGGAGCGAGCCGAGCCGAGGAAGTGCTGCTGTTCGTCATGGGACAAGGCTCCAACCCTGACGCAGGGGCAGGGTCAATCCCTTCCGCCGCAGTATCCGAAACGTGCGCAGCTGTTCAACGCGCTGCCGTGGGGCTGATCGGAAGTTCACCGCCATGCACGTTCATGTCGTTGACCGCGGGACATGACGCGTCACCCGGGCGCTGCTGATGACGTGGTCCGCGAGATCCGCCGACCCCATCGTCTCAAGGTCGCGCTCCAACTCCAGGGTCGCGTTGGTCACCAGGGCCAGGGGCATGTGTCTCCGTACCCGGCGCAGCAGGGCCACCACTACGTCGTCGGTCCGAACTGGTCCGAGCGGACCTCGGCCTGGTCGGTGAACAGGACTTCCCCGTTCTTCGCTTTCGCTCTGGCCCGGATCGCCGGCCAGGTCTCCTCACGCCAGACACGGACCGCTCCCTCATCCTGCTCGACCGCCCGCTTGTCCGGACGCCGGAAGGTCAGCCCCAGCGTTTGAGGTACTTGCCCGCCCCGGGCTCGGTGAACCGGTCCCCGTACAGCTTGAAGATCAGCCCGCCTATCAGCCCCGCGTCCACAGCTGACCGGGAAGCCCCAGGTCGCAGGGGATATGATCCAGGACGGTCTGCCGGATTGCGGCCTGCTCGGCCTCGGACAGCACGTGATGCTCTCCCATCCGACGGCCTCGCGGGCGGGACAGCAGTGCATCCCTGCCACCTCGCCCACCGGTTCAGCGCGGCGCGCATCGGCGCATCCGACCAGGCGGTGGTCACCGTGCTCCTCGCCCAGGAGCGGTGCGACGTGCTGCTCAGCGCCACCGACCTGCGGTTCGTCATGCCTTTGTTCGTCGCGGCCCTGGCGGTCGGCGCACACTGTCCCGACATGGCGATGTCGCTGTCGTACCCGCACCCCCAGCACCGTACGAGGTGTGCGGTGTCAAGCTGGGCGACGCCCAGTTCGAGCGCGCTGCCGAGTGGGAGAAGGACCGCGGCTGGTTCACCACCACCCCCTTCGGTGAACCGGAGGTCTTCGACTCCCCCGAGTGCATCGGCCCGGTCGAGTGCGTCAAGGGCGCCCACGAGGAAGCTCTGCTGATCCCGCGTCAGGCGGATGCCAAGCGGGTCACCTTCACGTACGGGCTGGACGATGAGTTCATCGAGGCCCTCAAGACGCTGCACAAACTGGGCCTGGACCGCACCGGGAAGGTGACCCTGGCCGACGGCCCAGGTCTCCCCGCGCTACGTCGTGGCCGCCTGCCTGCCCGACCCGGCTACGCTCGGCGACCGCATCCACGGCAAGACGTGCGTCGGCACCTGGGTGAAGGGAACCAAGGACGGCCAATCGCGCGAGGTGTGCTTGTACCACCTGGTCGACAACCAGCGGCCGATCCGATGTGATTGGCTTCACCGATGCGCTCGTCATCGGACTGAACTCCACTTCGCTGGCCTGTTCGCTGGCGGCGGTTTTCGGCCTGGTCGTGGCGCTCGTCGCTGTTGCGCTGCTGGCAGTTCTCAGGATCGGGTACGCCTCCGGATCACCGAGGTGATCCGGCTGACCGAGGCCGCCGGAACGGGAGGGCGACGGCCGATGAGTTTCTACGTGATCCACAGTCAGAGTTCATGATTGGTCTACCGCAGCCACGAGTGTGGTCGAAGCGTGCACCGGCCGAACCCACTGAAAACCAGACACGAGACACCGAGGAACCTGAGATGCGTACCCTGATCAGCACCGCCTTCATATCGCTCGACGGCGTCGTGGAGTCCCCGGGCGGCGAGCCCGGCTACCGGAACTCGGGGTGGACCTTCAAGGACGTCGAGTTCCTCCCCGAGGCATTCGACATCAAGGGCCGGGAGCAGAAGGAAGCCACCGCGATGCTGATGGGCCGGACCAGCTACGAGGTGTTCAGCCCGGTGTGGCCCGGCATGGAGGACTTCGCCGACTACAAGGTGATGCCGAAGTACGTCGTCTCCACCACCCTCACCGAGGACGACCTGGTGGCGAACTGGGGCGAGACGACGATCCTGCGCTCACTCGACGAGGTAGCCGCGCTGAAGGAGACGGAGGGCGGACCGATCATCGTCCACGGCAGTGCCTCCCTGAACCAGGCGCTCTCGGACGCCGGCCTGATCGACCGCTACCACCTCATCGTCTTCCCGCTGTTGCTCGGCGCAGGCAAGCGGCTTTTCAGCGCCACGGACAAGGACACGCAGATGCTGAAACTCATCGAGCACGAGGCCTATGCCAACGGCCTGCAGAAGAACGTTTTCGACGTCGTCCGCTGACAAGACTCCCGCTCTGGTGCCTGCTACGCAAGCTCCACTCCACCACCAACCGGACCACCGACCTCGTCACCACGACCGGCGCCGGCACACGAGTGCCGGCGACGTCGACCAAGATCAAGACCTGGCCGTCCGGCTGATTCCGGTACGGCGGGTAGTGGCCGTCCACGCGCACCAGCAGGCGGCGGTGCCCGGCCAACTGGGCCTGTTCGCCGTCCAGGCCGGGACCGGCCCGGAGAGTTGCACCGCCGAGACCGACACCGCGCCGGAGCCCGTACCGATTCCCCTCCTGCCGTCCCGGAGCCGGGGCGCCGTACGACGGATCCGGAGACATGGCTGCTCTCCCCGGAGCAACTCGCCCAGCTCGCCGCCTTCAGGAAAGAAGCCGACGCCCGGGGCCGAGGTGTCCTCGAACGGAAGCCGAGGGCCGAAGCTGTCGATCCGGCCGGCCGACAACAGCACGCGCCCAGCAGCCCACCCCCGATGCCGGGCCTGGCCAGGCCACCGCCGTGCGCGCGGTGAGTGGTGAGCATCGAGGAGAGGACGGTGGGGGCAGTGACGCGGCCACCGGAGGACTGCTCGATGCCGACGGTCGGGCCACGCACGACGGAGCTGCCGTCACGCTGTGGACGCCGAACTCCGGCTCCAACCAGCGCTGGAAGGTGTCCGGCGTAACGGCCCGCACCGGTTCCCGGCCGAAGCAACCGCTCAGGCACAGGAACCCCGGTACACGTCTTTGCCTCCGCCGATCACGCGCTCCGCGCACCTGTTACGGGTTGGCCGTGACTTCGAAGCCCCCGCCGTAGACGTTGGCGGGGTCGGCGGCGTCGCGGGCACGGAGGTCGGCGAGGATGTTCGCCGAACTGGTGTAGACGTAGGGCGGGACGCCGAGGATGCGCGCTTTGGTGATACCGGCCCAGGGACCCTCGGCGCGTCCTCCGTTGGCCTCGGACGGATACTCGCTGCCTGGCACGTGCCAGATGGCCGGGCCGCCCGAGTCGCCCGCCTTGTGCGGGGCGTGGGACTGGTAGACACCGTGCGAGTTGTTCGTGATGCGCCCGTACCACACACCCAGCTGGCCGGACACGACAAGCTCGTTGTTGTCGAAGAGCCCGGCGCCGAGCAGGCGCTCATTGCTGAGCGCGGGCTTCGGGGCGTTCGGGCCGCAACCGGCCGGCTGCCGCTGACCGCCGCTGAGAAACACCGACTTGGCGCCGACGCTGATCGGTTCCCGCTTTTTGGATGATCGCTGAGGCGCGGGAGGATGACAAGAAGCTCGCACATGCGCAGTCTGTGACAGTTGACCTGCCGCGTTGCTGACAGTCAGCGTGCTTCGCACGAGGGTGAACGCCCAGGTTCCACGGCCGGCTCCTCTGCCGAACAAGCCAGATGATGCCGGGAGATCCCCGTGAACACCTGATGCGCGAGAACCACCCTGCTGACCATGATCGCCACACCCCGATCATGTCACCCACCAGCAAGGACACATCACCCGCAATCACGCACCAGCTCGTTGGTGCAGGGTGTCGGCGGCGATGAAGAACGAATGCGGCCTCGACCACTGCCAAGTCCGCAAATACCATGCCCGGCACCGGCGCATCTCCCTCGCCATGGCGCCCCACGCCTACCTGACAAGGGTGCGTACGGACGAACCAGGAAAAGGGGGCCCGACTCCGATGACCAGCCCCTTGACCCGTTGAGCCTGCCCGAGATCCGCCGCCTGACCGCCCACCTCACGGCACCTCTTCCTCCCCCGGCCACACAGACCCGGCCGGCGACGCCGAGCCCAACACCGAGCACGCATCAGCCACTGCAAACGACGAGGTCACGGCCCCTGAACTTGGACCCCCGTCATGTACGACGCGGTTGCAGTACTAGGGCCATACTGGTCGGGCCCCGATCCCTCCACAGAACGATTCCATGGCCAAGAACAGCAGCTCTTCGACCATCGTCCCCGACACCGCGTGGCTGGGACGCGGGCGCCACCTCGGGCCCGAGCCCGAGCAGGACGTCCGGCGCAACCTGATCGCCCTCAAGGCGGCCGGGGTGCTCGACGACTTCCTGGACCTCGACCCCGCCGAGGCGGCCCGCTCCACCGTCCTGCACCCGCGGGACGAGTCCGCCGGCCCCGGTCCGTCGGCCCGTCGCCTCTTCGAGGCCCGCTGGCGCGTGGCCGACGGCGTCATGGTGCGTGCGCAGTTGACCACGTACGACTCCGAGGCCCGCCGCAAGGAGGACGAGGGCATCACCTGGGTCCTCGCCGCCGAGGCGGAGCTGACGTGGGACATGCGGTGGCCCTCGCCCGCCACTATGTTCTGGCCCGACAGCGGCCGGGTCGCCTGGGGCCACGACACGGTGCCGGGCGTGCGCCTGCGGGCGGCGAACCACCTGCCGAAGGACGACGACGAGCTGCGCCACCGGCTGCGGGACTGCTCCCGGAAGAGCTGGTTCATCCATGTCGTGGTGCACGAGGCGATGACGCCGGACGCGCGGGGGCAGCAGCCGGTCTCCACGTTCCTGCCGCCGAGCCTGCGGCACCGGGTGGTCGAGCACCGGGGCACACCGGAGCAGGCACAGATCGCCGACTTCGCGATGAAGCGGGAGCTGAACGTGCGGATGCCGCGCGGCGGCGCCGTCGTCCTGCCCGCGGAGCCGCGGAGTCCGGATTACGACGCGGAGCGTTTCACGGTGCGCACTGTCTTCCTGGACGGTTCCGAACCGGCAGAACTCCTGGATGCCATCAAGGAGTTCGCCGCGTTGCCGCAGTCGCTGCCCGGCGACGCCGAGCGGGCTCTGACACGGCTGCGCCAGGGCTGGCACCTGCTGACCCCGGACGAGGAGCTGGTCCATGCCCAGGGCATGGTCGTCAAGTACGCCGAGGCGCTCGATGCCATGACGAAGTCCTGTGACCTCTACCGGGAGGCGGCCGAGGCGGCGCATGCCGCGCTGGCCGAGGTGACCGGTGGCGACGGTGTGCCCCGGCCGCCCTCGCCGGGTCCGGCCAAGGCGGGCGGCTCGCCGCTGAACTCCCTCACGAAGGCATTCGGCCGCTTCCGGGACCCGAACAAGTAGGGCACGCCGACGTCATTCCTCCGCCCCCGCTTCAGTGCCTCCCGCGAAGCGGTCTGCCGTACAAGGGGGCGACGGGAGGCTTCGGCCGGGCTGAAGGGGCGGCCCTTGCCCGGCGCGGGTCCCGGAAACCTGTGCCCGGAAGTCCCTTCACCCGCCCGTGCACCGAGACCGGTGAAACCCGGCCCCGGCTCACAGCCCGTCAAAGATCCTGAGAGCAACACCGATTTCCTGGTCCGTTCCTACCCGGACCTCTGCTACCGGGTGAGAAGTGCGCTTACGGTCTTCCCGTCGGTCGTCCGGAGGGTCACCGCGGTGGCGCGGGCGAGGTGGTCGACCGTGGGCCGGCCGAAGCCTCCCGTGCCGCCGTACTGGTCAGGGGTGCGCATGCGGAGTGTCCGCGGGCCGGCGTGGCCGGCGGACACCTCGATGGCGGCGGGGCGGGTTGGTTGCGGCGCCTGGCGAGACGTAGCGGCGCCGGTCGGATCGGCGACGCAGCCCCATGGGGCCACCGCCTGTCCCTGCCCTGTTCGAGGGCGACTACCTCACCGTCGAACGCATGAAAATCTATGGTGGCCGGAGTAGACATTGGGTGGTGGTGTGGTTATGGTTTCTCTCGTAGTCGAGATCGAGAAGGGCCCGGCAGAGATGAACTGCCGGGCAGCAGTACCCACAAGTGCAGTTCGCAGGACGGTGTGGCGGTGGAGTTCCGAAGCCAGAGCGGTTGCAGGAAGGTAACGGGACTGACGGCCGGACCGGGTGGCCCGCAGTGATCAGGGGCCGCCACGCGCAGTACCAGCAGTGCGGTTTTCAGCAGTTCCTCGGTAAAGGCGTCTGGCTGCGGGCGCGCGTACCGGGAGGTTCGGCAGTGGGGTTCCAAGCCAGAGCAGATGCAGGACGGGCGACGGGGCTGGCTGTCGAAGGGTGGCGCTGTTCGAGGCCACCAGCGGTTCGCAGTTCCCGTTTGGTAAGTGAGTGACCCAGAGGAAGAACGGAGGGATTGAGCGCCATCAGGATCGCCCGGGCGGGCAGTACGGAGCCTGGGTGCCGCAGGACATCGATAGGCAGGTGGTCTTCGGTCACGCATTCGCGATCCCCGCACCCCCGGCAGTGCTCAGGCCGGGTCCGCGGAAACAGAAGGCCGGCGCAGTACCGGGGCCGGCAGATGGTGTAGCAGTTCCTTCGGGGCCCTGGTGCCATATGGCACCAGGGCCCCTCCACGCGTTCCATCGAGAGGTGCGAGGACAGCAGACGACTCCTACGGGCCGTCTCGATGACGACGGCTGCCCCGCCCGCACCAGGGGCCGGACCGCCGAGATGCTCGGCACTGCCCAGGGCTTCCTCCGCGCCATCGGCGCAGCCCGCCACCGCCCCGCCACCGCCCCGCGGACGGTCACCGGCGCTACTTCCGCTGTCAACTGCGCATCGCCGTCCGCGCCAGGGAACTCGTCGACCACGGCGCTCCCATCGCGGCCGCCTCCTGCCGCATCGTCATCCTCGAAGACCAACTCGAAGAGGCCCAACGCCTCCACGCCGAATACCACCGCGCCGACGAAGCGGCGACTACTCGGGCGTTGCTGAGCTGCTTGTTTAGCCTCGGTATCCGCTCCGGTATCCGCTCCGGCACGGGCTCCCCGCCGGGACTCCCGGCCCGGACCTGCGCCCGGTGCCCGGTGTCCGGCAAAGCCGGTCCGGGCCGGGAGTCCCGGCGGAATGACGCCGCAGGCCCCCGAGGCTGGTCCGCGTCACACGCGGATCGAACCGGCCGGGGAAGGGGGGCGGTCAGACGTCCTGCTGGTCCGGCAGGCCGGTACCCGCCACGGTGCACGCCCGCAGGGTTCTGTCGGCGTAGGCGCGGAACAGGGTCGGCATGTCGACACCGTGGGGGTCGAGGGCCCACTGGAGCTGGAGGCCGTCCATGACCGCGACCACTTCCCGGGCGAGGGACGGTGGGTCGGTGTCCGGTTTGAGCTCGCCGCTGTCCGCGGCCTTGCGCAGGGTTTTGGTGATGCTGTCCAGTACCTCGGCGTCACGCCGGGTGAAGTAGGCGCGGGCCGGGTGGCCGGGGTTGGCCGCCTCGGCCAGCAGGATGTTGAACATCTTGGTGCGGCCGAGACGGGTGGCGTTGTGCGCGGTCAGCTCGGCCAGGGTCGTGAAGCACTCGACGGCCGACGTGACCTCGGCCGTGAAGAACTTCTCGGCGTCCTGCTCGTCGCTGCGTTCCAGTACGGCGACCAGCAGGCTTTCCTTGCTGCGGAAGTGGTGCAGCAGGCCGCCCTGTGTGATGCCGACGTCCTTGGCGATGCGGGCGAGGGACGAGGCGTGGAATCCCCACTGGGCGAAGTGTTCGACGGCGGCGTCCAGAATGCGCACCCGGCGGTCATCGCCCACCGAGTAGGTGCCTCGGGCTGCGGCTCGGCCCTGCTTACGCCCCTGCTCTGTGGTCATGGAACAACCTTAGCGGCCGCTTTGGGGGAGTTTTCCGGCCATGCAGACAACCACCGCCGGACACTTCGGTGTGACGCAGGCCACTTTGCAGAAACCTACTGCCTACTCGGTTTTCGCGCTTACTGTGTGAGCGTCACGCGGCAAGGATGCCGCCTCGTCCCCTTTGGAGCCATTATGGCCGTCACGCATGACGCCGACTCCCTCTCTCACGAGGTGCAGCAGGCCGCCTCTGCGCCCGAGCCGGACAAGGCGCCCGGCAGGTTGATTTTCGGCCTCGCCTTCGCGCAGTTCGGGATCATGCTGGCCCTGTTGACTCCGGTGACGGTCACCCTCGCCCTGCGAGTCGCCCAGATTGTCCCCGAGGCCGACCGCGGAACCGCTCTGGGCCAGGTACTCTCCCTCGGCGCTGTCCTCGCCATGATCGGCAACCCGGTCTTCGGCGCCCTGTCCGACCGCACCACCAGCCGCTTCGGCCGTCGCCGCCCCTGGCTCGTCGGCGGCGCCGCGGCCGGCCTCCTCGGCCTGGCCGTCGTCGGCCTCGGAGGCAGCGTGCCGGTCCTGATGCTCGGCTGGGCGCTCGCGCAACTCGGAGGCAACGCCGCGCTCGCCGCCCTCACCTCCTGCGTACCCGACCTTGTTCCCGAGCGGCAGCGCGCCCTCGTCTCCGGCGCGGTCGGCATGACGACGTCGATCGCCCTGGTCGTCGGCACGGTGCTGGCCAGCACCCTGCGGGCCGACCTGGCCCTGGCCTTCGTCGTTCCCGCCCTGCTCGGGCTGGCGGGCGCCGTCTGTCTTGCCGTCCTGATGAAGGACCGGCCGGCCGCACCCGGCGCCTTCGCCCCCTACAGCTTCGCCGAGTTCCTGCGCAGCTTCTGGGTGAGCCCGCGCAAGCACCCCGACTTCGCCTGGAACTTCGTCGGCCGCTTCCTGGTCTTCGTCGGTATCTCCTGCGTCACCAGCTACCAGGTGTACTTCCTGATGGACCGGCTCGGATACGGCCAGGACGAGGTCCCCGGGAAGATGGCCGTCGCCATGACGGCCATGGTGGCCGCCGTCGTCGTGGGTTCCCTGCTCGGCGGAGTGCTGTCGGACAGGTCGGGCCGGCGCAAGCCGTACGTGCTCGGCTCGTCCCTCGTGATCGCCGCCGGTCTCGCCCTGATCGCGACGGCCCACTCCTTCCCGGTGTTCGTCGCGGCCCTGGTGGTCTTCGGCTTCGGCGAGGGCCTGTACCTCTCGGTCGACGTGGCGCTCGCCGCCGCCGTCCTGCCGAACCCCGAGGAGTCCGCCAAGGACATGGGCGTCCTCAACATCGGCAACGCCCTGCCGCAGTCCCTCGTCCCCATCGCCGCCCCTGCGCTGCTGGCGATCGGCGGGGGCGGCAATTACGGCGCCCTGTTCCTCTTCGGCGGCATCGCCTGCGTCCTCGGCGCCGTCGCCGTCCAGTTCATCCGCACGGTCAAGTAGTACGGAGTCCTCCTGTCGTGAGCACCACCCCCCGCACCTCCCGCAGCACCACCCCCGCGTACCGCGATTCCCAGCGGTCCGTCGACGAGCGGGTCGAGGACCTGCTCGCCCGGATGAGCCTGGAGGAGAAGGCGGGCCAGCTCTTCCACACCATGCTGACGATGAACCCGGACGGATCCCTCGTCACGGACTCCGCCACCTCGATGCTGCCCTTCACCACCCCGGACCTGGTCGAAGGCAAGCACCTCACCCATTTCAACCTCCTGGGCCAGTACGGCGTGCGCGAGATGGCGCTGTGGGCCAACCGCGTCCAGGAGCTCGCGGCGAACACCCGCCTCGGCATCCCCGTCACCCTCTCCACCGACCCGCGCCACACTTTCACCGACAACCCCGGCGCTTCCTTCAACGCCGGCGCCTTCTCCGCCTGGCCCGAACCGCTGGGACTGGCCGCCATCGGTGACGCCGCGCTCGTCGAGGAGTTCGGCCGCACCGTCCGCCGCGAATACCTCGCCGTCGGGTTCCGGGCCGCCCTGCACCCGCAGATCGACCTGGCCACCGAGCCGCGCTGGTCGCGCCAGTCCGGCACCTTCGGCTCCAGTGCCGCCACGACGAGCGAGCTCGTCCGCGCGTACATCCGCGGCATGCAGGGCGAGAGGCCCGGCCCGGACTCCGTGTCCTGCATCGTCAAGCACTTCCCCGGCGGCGGCCCCCAGAAGGACGGTGAGGACCCGCACTTCCCGCACGGCAAGGAGCAGGTCTACCCCGGCGGCATGCGCGAGTACCACCTCGCGCCCTTCAAGGCCGCCATCGACGCCGGCTGTGCGCAGATCATGCCGTACTACGGCCAGCCCGTCGGCACCGACTGGGAAGAGGTCGGCTTCGGCTTCAACAAGGGCGTCATCACCGGACTGCTGCGCGAACAGCTCGGCTTCCAGGGCATCGTCTGCACCGATTGGGGCCTGCTCAACGACGCGCCGGTATTCGGCGACATGCACGTCGCCCGCGCCTGGGGCGTGGAGCACCTGAGCGTCGCCGAGCGGGCGGCGAAATCACTGGACGCCGGCTGTGACCAGTTCGGCGGCGAGCAGTGTCCGGAGATCATCGTGGAGCTGGTCCGCTCCGGACGGATCACCGAATCCCGCATCGACGCCTCCGTGCGACGTCTCCTGCGCGAGAAGTTCGTGCTCGGCCTCTTCGACAGCCCGTACATCGATCCCGACCGCGCCGAGGAGATCGTCGGCGCGAGCCCGTACAAGAGGGCCGGCGAGGCGGCGCAACGCCGCTCGCTGACCGTCCTGACCAATCACTCGCTCCTCCCGCCGGCCGGCCGGCCCAAGCTGTACCTCCAGGGCGTCGCCGAGGAGACCGCCGCCCGTTACGGCGAGGTGGTCGCCCGCCCGGCCGACGCGGACCTCGCGGTACTGCGCCTGCGCACCCCCCACGAGCCGCGCGCGACCAGGTTCGAGTCCTTCTTCCACTCCGGTTCGCTCGCCTTCCCCGACGACGAACTGAAGGAAATACTGCGGCTCCTGGACGCCGTGCCGACCCTCGTCTGTATCAACCTGGAGCGGGCGGCCGTCATCCCCGAGATCGCCGGGCGGGCCGCGGCACTGATCGCCGACTACGGCGCGAGCGACGCCGCACTCCTCGACGTCGCCTTCGGACGAGCCACACCGCAGGGCCGCCTGCCCTTCGAACTGCCGCGCTCCATGGCGGCGGTCGAGGCATCACGCCCCGACGTACCCAACGACACGCAGAACCCGGTCTTCCCCTACGGCCACGGACTGACCATCTGACCGGTACCGCCCCTGAACTGCGGGACAGCGGAGCCAGCGCCTGGCCGAACTGCTGGAGCTGGGCACGCTCCAGGAAGCGGGGCAGCTCCCCGCGACGGCTCATCGGACACGTTCCCAGAGCTCAGGCGTTCGCGCGGCGGCCTTCGGGATGGGAGCCGTGCCAGTCCAGGCACAGGACGGTGGCGTCGTCTCTCACGCGGCCGTTGCAGGCGTCGGTGACCGCGGTGACCAGGGTGCGCACGACCTCGCGGGGGTGCTCGGTTGCGGTTTTACGGATGAGGCCGGGCAGGTCGGTGGTTTTCGCTTGGCGTTCTTGCATGCCGTCGGTGTAGAGCACGAGGCGGTCGCCGGGGCGCAGGTCGAGGTCCTGCACCTGGTACGGGCCCTGCCCGGCGACGCCGAAGGGCAGGTCCACGGCCAGGCGAAGTTCGTCGACCGCACCGTCGCGCAGTCGGAGCGGCCAGGGATGGCCGGCGTTGACGAGCTGGGCGCTGGAACCGTCCAGGGCGATGCGCAGCAACTGGCCGGTGGCGAAGGTCCGCCGGCCGTGGTCGAGGAGGGCCTGGTGGGTCCGGCGGGCCTGCTCGGCAAGGTCGGTCCCGGCGCGGCGGGCTCCTCGGGAGGCGTTGACCAGGAGGGTTGCTATGAGCGAGGCGTCGACGTCGTGTCCCATGGCGTCGGTGACGGACAGGTGCAGGGTGTCGTGGTCGAGGGTGTAGTCGTAGGTGTCGCCGGCGATGTCGGAGGCCGGGACCAGGGCGCCGGCGAGGGTGAACTCGACGGCTTCGCAGGAGGGGGCCGAGGGCAGGAGCTGGCGTTGGATCTCCGCGGCCAGGCTGACCGAGGTGGTGCGGTTGCCCCAGTGGTAGAGGTCGGTGAACCGGCGGTCGGTGACGATGATGTACGCCAGCGCGTGCGCAGCCTCTTCGACCTCATCCAGCACGTCCTGAGTGACCTGGGTCAGGAACAGCTCCAGAACACCGATGGTGTCGCCGCGGTTCGTGACAGGGGCGAGCACCCGCTGCCCCTGCTCGCCCTCCGGCGCCTGCACCAGCTTCTGGGTGCGCAGGACCTCGTCGTAGACGCTGCTGCCGGCGAGGGAGACCTGTTCGGCGCGCTGCTCCTGTTGCGCAGCCGTCTTCTCGCTGACCCGCAGCATGCGTCGACCGACGACGTCGACGAACAGGAACGACACGTAGCGCGCGCCGAACCGGTCGCGCAGATGACGCGCCACGACATCGAGGGAGCCCACCGGCGCGGCATCCTCCGCCGCTGCCAGCATCTCAGCCAGTCCGATCCGATCACGCGCCACATCAGCCTCCCTTTGAGTAGGGACTCTCCTTCCCGCCGACACGGCATGCATCACAGCTGCGACACATGCCTCAGCCCGTACGCGCCTCGGCGGGAGACCTCAGGCCGGACGGCACGCTTGGGCTCTTCCGCAGCCTCGCCGGTTCTGGTCAGTCACAAGCCGTACAGGGCGCGCCGACGGCGCATCGCACAGTGCTGGCCGCGGTCGGCCGCGCCTGAAGGGCGCCGCTGTTTCACGGTGTCGGGGCACAGCCGGGCGGGCAGGTCGACCCGGGCGGCAGGTCCGATCTGCGGGGGAGGAGTTGAGCGTGGCGATTGACGACCGGCTGGTCGTCGCCCCGCCATCTGTTGTTCTGTACCGGCCAAGGGTGTGGCCAGAGCTTGTCACCGCGTTATGACTGGCATGATGTACCCGTTGTCTGGGCAGAGCCCCGGGGCGGTTCCATACGGGCTGCCGCCCGAAGATGTCCTGAGGATGAGGAGTGGCGGGTGCCGGTGGAGAGGCTGGTGATTACACCGGCGGTGGTGGAGCGGGACGCGGTGCTGGCGTTGGCCGGTGAGCTGGACCTGGGGGGCGAAGCGGTACTGGCTCGGGCGGTCAGCGACGTGCTTGACGCCGGTTACCGGCGGGTGGTGCTGGACTGCGCGGACATCTCGTTCTGTGATTCACGCGGGTTCAACGCGCTGCTCACGGCTCGTCAGGCCGTTCAGGACGTCGGCGGGGTTCTGGCCTTGGCCGCGGTCCCGGAGCGCCTTCAGCACCTGCTGACGCTGGTGGGGGCAGAGAAGATCTTCACCATCGCCTCCACCGTTGAGCAGGCACGGCTCCTGCTGGCCGCTGCCGGCCGGCAGGCCGAACCCACGTAGCCCATTTCCCCGCGGCTCACCGGAGCGGGCATGAGCAGCGGGGCGGATTCCGCTGCAACCGCACTGGTCGCCCTTATCGGGCCTTATACAGGGCAGTCGTACCACTAGTACCAGGAGTTACCGACCGCCTGCTTCCGGGGGGAATTACGTTCATGAGCGCGAGCATGCAGCGTCGCATCGACCTGGCCGGCACCAGCGACGCGCCCGCCCAGGCGCGTGAGACCGCCACCGGTTTCCTGGCCGATGTCGAACGCGTCCGCGGGAAGCCGACCAGTGCGGATACCACTGGCGCGGTGCTGATCGTGGTCAGCGAACTCGTCACCAACGCCGTTCGCCACGCCCCGGGGCCATGCACTGTACGGCTGACCCTGCACGGTGACGGTGTGCTGATCGAGGTCAGTGACACCAGTACCGTTCTTCCGTGCCTGCGCGCTCCGGATGTCACGGGGGCGACCGGCGGGTGGGGCATGCAGATGATCACCCGGCTGGCGGGTGAGATCCATACCGTGCCCGGCCCCGGCCCGGGAAAGACGGTACGCACCCGCCTGCCCTGGTGACCGTCCTGGCCCGGCTGAGCGTGTGGTCCGTGGCCCCACCACCGGGCGTAGGTCAGATGACAGGCATACACCTTCGCAGGGCGGGAAGACGCCGCCCGGAAGCGCACCAGCCGGAGGAGGAGAGCACATGACAGCAATCGGTCA